>JAEWFB010000361.1 GCA_023389095.1 Actinomycetes bacterium | reverse complement strand
CCCGTACGAGACGAGCGTCGGCATCGTACGGGCGGGCGCGTCGCCAGGTGGAGACGGTCCGCGCGGTCAGCGACCGGCACCGCCAAGCGACGATGCAGACCCTGCGCATCGCGTTCCTCTCGTCGGCGGCGCTCGAGCTGCTCGCGACGCTCTCGGTGGCCATCGTGGCCGTCACCGTCGGCCTGCGGCTGTCGCACGGCTCGATGGCCCTCGGTCCCGCGCTCGTCGCGATCCTGCTGGCCCCGGAGGCGTACTGGCCGGTCCGACGCGTCGGGGCCGAGTACCACTCCGCGGCCGACGGCGCCGTGGCCCTCGACGCCATCCTCGCCGAGCTCTCCACCCCCACCCCCACCACCACCCCCCTCCCCCTCCCCCTCCCCCTCCTGGCACCGAACGAGTCGTTCGGTGCCGAACATGCCGGTGCACCGCTGGTGTCGGCACCGAACGACTCGTTCGGTACCGGAGCCGGAGCCGGAGCCGGAGGCGGGGGTGGAGCCGGAGGCGGGGGTGGCGGGCGGGCCGGGGAGGTGCGGGCGTCGGGGCTGACGTACGCGTACGACGCCGACCGCACGCCGGTCATCGACGGGCTCGACCTCGTCGCCGGCCCCGGCCTCACCGTCGTCACCGGCGCCTCCGGCGTCGGCAAGTCGACGCTGCTCGACCTCCTCGCCGGGCTGCGCACCCCGACCGGCGGCACGGTGTCGGCCCCGGCGTCGCACTACGTGACGCAGCGGCCGTTCCTGCCGAGCGGCACGGTCCGCGAGGCCCTGACCATCGGGCACCCGGCCACGGACGAGCAGCTGTGGGCCGCGCTGCGTGCCGTCGGCGTCGACGGGGCGGTGGCCGCCCTCCCCGGCGGGCTGTCTGCGCGCCTCGGCGACGACGGCTTCGGCCTGTCGGCCGGGCAGCGCCAGCGGCTCGCGCTGGCCCGCGCCTGGCTCGCACCCGAGACCGTCCTGCTCCTCGACGAGCCCACGGCCCACGTCGACGCCGAGGGCGCCGAGTCGCTCGCAGACGTCGTCGCCGAGCTGGCCGAGCGACGCGTCGTCGTCGCGGTCACCCACCGTGACGAGCTGGTGCTGCGGGCCGACCAGCACCTCGTGCTGACGCGCCCGGACCGTTCGTGGGACGCCGCCGGCGACACGACCGACGGGACCGACCGGACCGACGGGAGCGACAACACCGACATGACCGACGGGACCGACGGGACCGAGGCCCCGCCGACGACCGACCTCGCGACGGAGGCCCGACGATGACCACGCCTGCCCCCACCACCTCCTCGCGGGCCGTGCCGGCCCACGCCTTCGCGACCCCGGGCCGGCCGCACGGCGTCGCGTGGCCGTCGGCGGGCACCGTCCGCGGGGGGCTGCTCGGCGGCCTCGCGACCGTGTCCGGCATGGCCCTCACCGCGACGTCCGGATGGCTCATCGTCCGGGCCGCCGAGCGTCCCGTCATCCTCACCCTGCTCACGGCGATCGTCCTCGTGCGCACCTTCGGCATCGCCCGGCCGGTCTTCCGGTACGCCGAGCGGCTCGTCAGCCACGACGCCGCGCTGCGGCTGCTCGCGGAACGGCGCACCGACGTGTACGCCGCCCTCGTGCCGCTCACCCCCGCCCGCCTCGGCCGGCGCCGCCGGGCCGACGTGCTCACCGGCGTCGTCGACGACCTCACCGACGCCGTCGACGCCCAGGTGCGCGTCACCGTGCCCGTCATCTCCACGGCCCTCGCAGGCGGCATCGTCGTCGCGGTCATCGCAGCCATCTCGCTGCCCGTCGGGCTCGTGCTGCTCGCGCTCGCCCTCGTCGTGGCCGCCATCTGCGCCGTCGCGCTCGTGCTCGAGTCCCGTTCCCTGCCAGACCTGCTCGCGGCGCGTGCCGAGGTCTCCCGGGTCAGCGAGCTCATCGCCACGCAGGCGCGTGAGCTGCGCGCCGTGGGCGGCTGGCCCACGGCGGTGGGCTGGCTCGACGACGCGCAGCGCACGCTTGCACGCGTGACGCGGCGGATCAGCGTCGGACGGTCCACGGCCGCGGCCCTCTTCCTCGTCGCCGTCGGTGCGGCCGTCGCGGTGACGGCGGTCATCGCGCAGGGCCTCGAGGTCGTCACCCCCGTCAAGGCGCTGCTCGTGCTGACGCCGGTCGCGGTGTCGGAGGCGATCACGCCCCTCGTCGACGCGATGCGCGCCCTCGCCCGGGCGCGTGGCAGCGAGGCCCGCATCGACGCCCTCCTCGACGCCGCGCCCGCCGTCGTCGACCGGGGCCCGACCCCCGCCGACACCACCGACTCCACCGACACCACCGACACCACCGACCGGGGCGCCGAACGACGAGCCGAGGCCGAGCGCGGTGCAGCCGTCACCGTCGGCGACCTCACCGCCTCGTGGACCGGCCGAGGCACCGACCTCGGGCCCGTCGACCTCGACCTGCGCCCCGGCAGCAGCGTCGTCCTCACCGGTCCCAACGGCGTCGGCAAGTCGACGCTGCTCGCCGTCCTCGCCCGGCACCTCGACCCGACGGGTGGGCGCTACCTCCTCGACGGCCGCGACGCCCTCGACCAGCCCCTGGAGGACGCGCGAGCCCGCATCGCCATCGTCGACGACGAGCCGCACGTCTTCGCCACGACCCTGCGCGGCAACCTCACCCTCGCCCGGCCCGAGGCCTCCGACGCCGACCTCGAGGCCGCCCTGAGGACCGCCGGTCTCGGCGACCTGCTCGACGACCTGCCCGACGGGCTCGACACCCGGCTCGGCGCGTCGGGCCGGGGCCTCTCCGGTGGCGAGCGGGCCCGCCTCGGCATCGCCCGGGCGCACGTGAGCCGCCGCCCTCTCGTGCTGCTCGACGAGCCCGTCGCCCACCTCGACCCGCCGACGGCCCGTGCCGTCCTCGCCGACCTCGTCGACGGGGCGCACCCCTCCGGCCCGTCCGGGCACGCCCCCCAGGCCCTCGTCATGGTGACCCACCGCGACGAGGGGACCGACCTGTTCGACCGGGTCGTCACCCTGCACCACCCGGCATCGGGCACGATGCCA
>JAEWFB010000536.1 GCA_023389095.1 Actinomycetes bacterium | reverse complement strand
GCTCTCTCGTGGTGCGTGGAGAAGCCGGCATCGGGAAGACCGCCTTGCTCGAGCACGATCACCAGACGGCACTCGCCTCGGATTTCCGGTTGGAGCCCTTGGCCGGCGTCGAGTCCGAGACGCAGTTCGCGTTCGCTGGGCTGCACCAGTTGTGTGCTCCCCTGCTGGAACGCACCGGCACGCTGCCCGAGCCGCAGCGGACCGCCCTTGGGGTGGCGTTCGGACTCCACGCTGGCGCCGCACCGGACCGGTTCCTGGTCGGGCTGGCCGTCCTCAACCTGCTGGCCGAGGTCGCCGAAGAACAACCGCTGCTGTGTCTCGTCGACGACGCGCAGTGGCTGGATGAGGCTTCGGCGCAGGTCCTGGCCTTCGTGGCCCGACGGGTGGGGGCCAAAAGGTTGGCCCTCCTGTTCGGGGTGCGCGACTCCGACGACGGCGACCGCCTTCCGTTCGCCGGGGTTACCAGAGCTGGGCCTGGAGCGGCTCGGCGCGTCCGATGCGCGGGTACTGCTCAACGCTGCGGTACGCACACCGCTGGACGAGGGTGTGCCCGAACGAATCCTCGCCGAAGCGGGCGGCAACCCGTTGGCGCTGCTGGAGCTGCCCCGCAACATACGGTCGCCGTACTGGGCCGGCGGGTTCGAGCTGCCCGACGCGCTGAGCGTCCCGCGGCGCTTGGAGGAGAGCTTCCGACGCCGGTCAGCGAGCCTGCCCCCGCAGACGCAGCTGCTGCTGGTCGCCGCGCCCGAGCCGACAGGCGACGTGGCCCTGCTGTGGCATGCGGCCGCGCGCCTGGGCCTGGCTCGCGAGGCTACGACACCCGCGGAGGTCGCCGGGCTGCTGGAGATCGACGTCCGGGTACGGTTCCGTCACCCGCTGGTGCGGTCCGCCGTGTACCAGGCGGCCACCCTCCCGGACCGTCGCCGCGCCCACGGCGCGCTGGCCGAAGCAACCGACCCACAGGCCGCCCCTGATCGCCGTGCCTGGCACCGCGCACAGTCGGTGCTCGGAGCTGAGGAAGAGGTAGCTGAAGGGTTGGAGCGCTCGGCCGAGCGGGCGCGTGCCTGCGGGGGCCTGGCCGCCGCGGCCGCGTTCCTGCAGCGTGCAGCCGAGCTGTCCCCTGAGCCCGGCGCCCGCGCGAGGCGGGCTCTTGCGGGCGCACACGCCAAGCACGAGTCCGGTGCGCCCGAGGCCGCCCATGAGCTGCTGGCGGTCGCGGCTGTCGGGCCGCTGGACCCTCTGCCACGCGCCCGCCTGGAACTGCTCCGCGCCCAGATCGGGTTCCACCTGACACGAGACAGCGACGGCCCGCTCAGGGCAGCCGCACATCTTTGAGTTGCCGGCGGGAGGTGATGCCGAGTTTGCGGAAGATGTTGCGCAGGTGGGCTTCGATGGTGCGGGGACTGAGAAACAGTTGTGCGCCGATCTCCCGGGAGGTCGCCCCGGTGGCTACCAGCCGGGCGATGTGCACCTCGTGTGGGGTGAGGGCGTCGGTCGGGTGGGCGGTGCGCTTTCGTGGGTGTTCGCCGGTGGCGCGAAGTTCGCGGGCGGCCCGCTCGGCGAATGCGCCCGCGCCCATGTCCGACAGCAGTTGATGGGCGGTGTGGAGTTGGTCGCGCGCGTCCTGGCGCCGCCCTTCGCGGCGCAGCCACTCGCCGTAGACGAGCCGAGCACGAGCCGCGTCGCCGGCCATCCGGGACTTTCCGAGCTGTTCGATCGCTTCGCGGTAGTGCTCCTCGGCATCAGGCCCTGCGCTGGTCAGCGCTCGTGAGCGCGCGGCCAGGCCCAGCGCCCACGAGGTGCCGCACGCAACTGCGAGTGAGGTGAACTGCTCTAGTGCGAGCGCTGCTCGTGCCGGCTCGCCGGCACGGACGGAAGCCTCGATGAGCTCGGGTAGGCACGCGCTGCTGATCGACTGTTCGTCAGACCTGCACGCCCTCGTCGCCGCTTCCTGCGCGACCGAGTAGTTGCCCAACCCGTTGTGGAGCACTGCCATCGCGTACTGAGCCAGGGAGACCTCCGCGCCCCCGTCGGGGTAGGTGTCATCGCTGGCGACGGTGGCGTCGAGCGCGGTGGTCTCGGCTTGGTCACCACGCCAGGCGTGGAGAATGACGCGAGCATGGCGCAACGGCACGCCCCCGGTGGCCTGTGTGATCACCGTGGCCTCGGTGGCCAGCTCGTCGGCGCGGGCGAGATCGCCCGTCAGGACCGATGTGATGGACAGGAAGTTCAGTGCGGCGGGGAGCGTCGCCAGCGCGCCGGCCTCACGAGCGAGCTGGACATTGCGGCTGGCCAGCACATGGAGCAGCTCGTCGTCGAGGATCGCCACGGCGTTGCGGGCGGCCAGCCACAGCCACCGGTCGCTCTGGCTGCACTGCACAGATTCCGCCTGCGGGCCGTCGCGGAACGCTTCCAACGCGCGCCGTAGACCTGGCACTCCCGCCGCACGGCCCTTGCTCAAGGTCGTCGTGAGCCCGTCGAGGAGCAGGTCCACCGGTCGCGTCGGCGTCCCGGGTGCGGGGGCGGCCAAGGCCGCTTCGGCGATGCGCGCCGCGTCACCCCCTCCGTTGATGATCGCCGCATCCAGCGCATGTAGGTAGGTCTCGCGGGACAGCGCAGCGTCCAACGGGGCGAGTGCCATGGCGGCATCCATCAGCATGCCCGGCACCTCGGTGCCTCGGGTCAGGTGGAAGGCGATCTGGGCTCGCAATAGGTCGAGATGCGCGCGTTGCAGGGAATCCAGCGGCTCGAGCGGTGCCGTCGTGAGCAGGTCCAGCGCGCTGTCGGACGCGCCGGCCTCGTGCTTGGCG
>JAEWFB010000249.1 GCA_023389095.1 Actinomycetes bacterium | reverse complement strand
CCCCGCGACGGTCAGGGTGTCACGGGTGGCGTCGTGTACGAGCTGCACGTCGGGACCTTCACCCCGGAGGGGACGCTCGACGCCGCCACCGAGCACCTCGACCACTTCGTCGAGCTCGGTGTCGACGTCGTCGAGGTCATGCCGGTGGCGGCCTTCGGCGGCACCCACGGCTGGGGCTACGACGGCGTCCAGCCCTACGCCGTCCAGGACGCCTACGGCGGACCCGGCGCCTTGCAGCGGTTCGTCGACGCGTGCCACGCCCGGGGCCTCGGGGTGTGCCTCGACGTCGTCTACAACCACCTCGGCCCCACCGGCAACTACCTGGCGGAGTTCGGCCCCTACTTCACCGACGCCCACACGACGCCGTGGGGACCGGCCGTCAACCTCGACGGCGCGGGGGCACCCGAGGTGCGCCGCTGGGTGCTCGACAACGCGCTGCGCTGGTTCCGCGACTTCCACGTGGACGCGCTGCGCCTCGACGCCGTGCACGAGCTGCGCGACTCCTCCGACCGCCACGTGCTGTCGCAGCTGTCTGACGAGACCGCTTCTCTCGCAAGGCAGCTCGATCGCAGTATCGATCTCGTGGCCGAGAGCGACCTCAACGACCCCGTCATGGTCACGTCGACCTCCCGGGGCGGGCGCGGCATGACGGCCCAGTGGGACGACGACGTGCACCACGCGCTCCACGTCACGTTGACCGGCGAGACGCAGGGCTACTACGCCGACTTCGCCGGCGGCACCGAGGCGTGGCCCGACGGTGGCCGCCTCTCGGTCCTCGCCAAGGTGCTGACCCAGGTGTTCCTGCACGACGGACGCGTGTCCACCTTCCGCGGTGCCCGGTGGGGACGTCCCGTCGACCCGGCCACGACCTCGGGTCATCGCTTCGTCGCCTACCTGCAGACCCACGACCAGGTCGGCAACCGCGCGGTCGGCGACCGCATCGGGGCCACGGTGACGCCCGGCCAGCAGGCCATCGGCGCCTCGCTGTACCTCCTCTCGCCGTTCACGGCGATGCTCTTCATGGGGGAGGAGTGGCGCGCCGGCACGCCGTTCGCGTTCTTCACCTCCTTCGAGGAGGACTGGCTCGCCGACGCGGTGCGCACCGGTCGTCGCGCCGAGTTCGCCGCGCACGGCTGGGACGAGGCCGCCGTGCCCGACCCGCAGGACCCCGCCACCCGCGAGGCCAGCGTGCTGCGGTGGGCGGAGGTGGACGCGCCAGGCCACGTCGAGATGCTCGCCTTCTACAAGCGGCTCGTCGAGGTGCGCCGCACCGAGCCCGACATCGCCTCGGGCGACCTGGCGGCGACGAGCGCCCGGTTCGACGAGGACGCGGCGTGGTTCGTGCTCTCACGGGGGAGCCTGCGGGTGGTCGCGAACCTGTCCGAGCAGGCGCAGGTCGTCCCGATGACCGAGGACCTCGACGAGGTCCTGGCCTCGTGGGGCCGGCACCCCGAGAAGGTCACGGGCGGCCTGCGCCTGGAGGGCCACGACGTCGCCGTCGTCCGGACGGTCTGACCGTCCGGCGCTCGCCCGACCCGAACGGCGCCGACGGGGCTAGGTTGGACCGAGGCGGCTCGGAGAGCCCGGGGTGCCCTGAGCGAATCGAGAAGCCATGGCCAACCACGTGTACTCGATCTCCGAGGTCGTCGGGTCCTCACCCGATGGCATCGAGGCCGCCGTCGGCAACGCCGTCGGCAAAGCCAGCTCGACGCTGCGCAACCTCGACTGGTTCGAGGTGACCGACATCCGCGGCCAGCTCGCCGACGGCGCCGTCGCCCACTGGCAGGTCACAGTCAAGCTCGGGTTCCGGCTCGAGGACTGAAGCCGGGCGGACGGTCGTCAGTCCTCCTTGAGGCGGACCATGCCCTCCTGCGCGGTCGTCGCGACGAGCGCGCCGTCCTGGGCGTAGATCTGGCCGATCGACAGGCCCCGGCCGCTGATCGCCGAGGGGGAGGCCTGCGCGTAGAGCAGCCAGTCGTCGGCGCGGGCGTCGCGGTGGAACCACATCGAGTGGTCGAGGCTCGCGACCCGCAGGCGACGGTCGGTCCAGACCAGCCCGTGCCGCCGGAGCACCGGCTCGAGCAGCGAGTAGTCGCTCGAGTAGGCGAGGACCGCGGCGTGCAGCAGCGGGTCGTCGGGCAGCCGGCCGACCGCCCGCATCCACACGTGGTTCGTCGCGACCTGCTCCGGACCGGCGTCGAGGAACATGTTGCTCTCGACCGGCCGCAGCTCGATGGGGCGGGCCTCGGCGAGGTGGCGGGCCCCGGGGTGGTCGACGCCGCGGAACGCCTCGGCGAGGGAGACGAGTCCGTCGGGACCGGCGACCTGCGGCATGGGGTCCTGGTGGTCGAGGCCACCCGCCCGCTCCTGGAAGGAGCAGGTCATCGACATGATCGGGGCGCCCTTCTGGACCGCGTGCACCCGACGGGTCGAGAACGACCTGCCGTCGCGCATCTCCTCGACCGCGAAACGGATCGGCAGCGTGTCGTCGCCCGGGCGCATGAAGTAGCCGTGCAGGGAGTGGATCGGCCGCGGACCGTCGCCGTCGACCTCGCGGACCGTCGTGCCGGCGGCCATGACGCACTGGGCCAGCACCTGCCCGCCGAAGACGCGCCCGTGCGGCATCTTCTGGCTGCGGCCCTCGAAGACGCGCGCCGACGTCGCGCCGAT
>JAEWFB010000198.1 GCA_023389095.1 Actinomycetes bacterium | reverse complement strand
CTCCAGCACTCGACCGACCGGGCCGTCTCGCGCGGCAAGCTGAGCGAGGAGGACCAGGCGGCCCTGCACGCACGGGTGCAGTTCACGAGCGACATGGCCGACCTCAAGGAGTGCCAGCTCGTCGTCGAGGCCGTGCCCGAGCACCTCGACCTCAAGAAGGAGATCTTCGCGCGGCTCGACACCATCGTCTCCGACGACGCGATCCTCGCGACGAACACGAGCTCGCTGCCGGTCACCGAGATCGCCGTCGCGACGATCAACCCCAAGCGGGTCGTCGGCATGCACTTCTTCAACCCGGCCCCGGTGCTCCAGTTCGTCGAGGTCATCAAGACCGTCATCACGAGCGACGAGATCTTCGCCGACGTCAAGGCGCTCGCCGAGCGGCTCGGCAAGAAGCCGGTCATCGTCGGCGACAAGGCCGGCTTCATCGCCAACGCCCTGCTCTTCGGCTACCTCAACCACGCCGTGTCGATGTACGAGAGCAAGTACGCGACGCGCGAGGACATCGACGCCGCGATGAAGCTCGGCTGCGGCTACCCGATGGGCCCGCTCGCCCTCATGGACCTCATCGGCCTCGACACCGCGTACGAGATCCTCGACACGATGTACAAGCAGGGCCGCGACCGCCTCCACGCCCCGAGCCCCGTCATCAAGCAGATGGTCACCGCCGGCCTCAAGGGCCGCAAGAGCGGCCGCGGCTTCTACAGCTATGCCGAGCCGGGCAGCTCGCAGGTCGTCGACGACGCCCTGACGCCGGCCGCCGTCGAGGCCGACGGGTCCGTGACGCGTCCGATGCACGCCGTCGGCGTCGTCGGCTCGGGCACCATGGCCACCGGCATGGTCGAGGTCTTCGCCAAGGCCGGCCTCGACGTCACCTACGTCGCCCGCTCCGGCGGCAAGGTCGACGCGGTCCGCGCGGCCATCGAGCGCAGCCTGGAGAAGGGCGTCCAGCGCGGCAAGCTGACCGAGGTCGAGCGCGACGCCGCCCAGGCCCGGATCACCGGCTCGACGCGCCTCGAGGACCTCGCGCAGGCCGATCTCGTCGTCGAGGCCGTCGTCGAGGACCTCACCGTCAAGCGCGCCCTGTTCGAGAACCTCGACGAGATCTGCCGGCCCGGCGCGATCCTCGCCACGACGACGAGCTCGCTGCCCGTCGTCGAGTGCGCGGCCGCGACGACGCGTCCGCAGGACGTCATCGGGATGCACTTCTTCAACCCCGCCCAGGTGATGAGGCTCGTCGAGGTCGTGCACACGGTGTCGACGGCCGACGACGTCGTCGCGACGGTCCAGCAGCTGTGCCGCACCATCGGCAAGCACCCGGTGACGTGCGGCGACCGTGCCGGGTTCATCGTCAACGCGCTGCTCTTCCCGTACCTCAACGACGCCGTGAAGATGCTCGAGGCCAACTACTCGACGGCAGACGACATCGACACCGCCATGAAGACCGGCTGCGGCCTGCCGATGGGCCCGTTCGAGCTGCTCGACGTGGTCGGGCTCGATGTGTCCCTCGCCATCGAGCGCGAGCTCTACCTCGAGTTCCGCGAGCGCGGCTACGCCCCGGCGCCGCTGCTCGAGCACCTCGTCACCGCCGGCTACCTCGGGCGCAAGACGGGTCGCGGCTTCCGCACCTACGCCTGACACCTACGCTGGGTCCATGCCCTCGCGCCGTCGTCCCAGCAAGCACGCGCGCGAGCACGTGCCGCTCGACGTGACCCGGATCCAGGGTGGGTCGACGCGCGAGGAGTCCTACGCCGGCGGGCGCTGGACGGTGCGCTCGGTGAGCGGGGCCTCGGCGACGCGTCCGTACCTGTGCCCGGGCTGCCAGCAGGACATCCCACCGGGTGTCCCGCACGTCGTCGCGTGGCCGGCCGACGGCGTCGGTGGGGTCGACGACCGACGCCACTGGCACACCGGGTGCTGGCAGCGTCGGGACGCTCGCCCGCCCGGCAACGCCTACCGCTGAGGCCCTACCGCCGAGCCCTACCGTCGAGCCCTACTGCTGAGCCCTACCGCCGAGCCCTACTGCTGAGCCCTGGCGGCGAGCACCTGCTCGCGCAGGATGTCGGCGTGTCCGCAGTGCTGGGCGAGCTCGCGCAGCACGTGCAGGTGGACCCAGCGCAGCGGCAGCGGTCCGAGACGGTGGCCGCGCAGGAGGTCGTCGAGGCCCAGCGAGGCCGTGGCCCGGCGGGAGGCCGCGCACGCGTCGGCGTGCGCCTGCGACACCGAGGCCACGGTGTCGGCGTCGGTGAGGACGAACGACTCGCGAGAGTCCTCCGGGATGCCGATCTCGGCCCGGGTGCGGCAGCTCACCGCCTGGTCGAACCACACCTTCTCGACGAAGGTCGCGTGCTTGACGAGGCCGAGCAGCGTCGTCGCCGACGGCACGAGCGAGCGCCGGGCCTCCTCCTCGCTCAGCCCGTCGAGGGAGTCGCGCAGCGCCGCGCGGTGCTCGTCGAGGAAGGCCTCGACCTGCGTGCGGGCCGGCTGCTCGATGACCTCTCGGGTGTAGGTCGCGGGGAGCGTCTGGGGCCACCCCGGCGGCGTCGGTGGTGAGGGCGGTGTCGGCGGGAAGGCCATGGACCGACCCTGCCACGCCGAGGGGGTCCTCACCCCGGGTACGACGACGCCGGCGCCCACCGGTTGCGTGGGCGCCGGCGGCATCGCACGGGCGGCGGGCGGCTACTGGTTGCGGAAGCGGTTGATGGCGGCCTCGAAGCCGGCGCGCTTGTCCGGGTTCGTGATGCCGAGGCCCGCCTCGGGCGCGAGGGTCAGCACGCCGACCTTGCCCTGGTGGGCGTTCTGGTGCACGTCGAGTGCCGCCTGGCCGACGTCCTCGAGGGCGTACGTCTTGGACAGCGTCGGGTGGATGAGGCCGCGGTTGACGAGCTCGTTGGCCTCCCACGCCTCACGGTAGTTGGCGAAGTGCGAGGAGACGATGCGCTTGAGGTTCATCCAGAGGTAGCGGTTGTCGTACTCGTGCATGTAGCCCGACGTCGAGGCGCACGTGACGATGGTGCCGCCCTTGCGCGCGACGTAGACGCTGGCGCCGAAGGTCTCGCGGCCCGGGTGCTCGAAGACGATGTCGACGTCGTAGCCACCGGTCAGCTCGCGGATCTTCTTGCCGAGGCGCTGCCACTCCTTGGGGTTCTGCTCGGTGCCGTCCTCGTTCCAGAACCGGTAGTCCTCGGCGTTGCGGTCGATGATAAGCTCGGCGCCCATGTCGCGGCAGATCTGCGCCTTCTCGGGGGAGGAGACGACGCAGATCGGCGTCGCTCCGCCGGCGAGCGCCATCTGCGTCGCGTAGGAGCCGAGGCCGCCCGACGCGCCCCAGACGAGCACGCGGTCGCCGAGCTTCATCGCGGCGCCGTGCTTGGAGATGAGCTGGCGGTAGGCCGTGCTGTTGACGAGGCCGGGGGAGGCGGCCTCCTCCCACGTCAGGTGGCCCGGCTTCGGCATCAGCTGGTTGGCCTTGACGACGGCGAGCTCGGCGAGGCCGCCGAAGTTCGTCTCGAAGCCCCAGATGCGCTGCTG
>JAEWFB010000182.1 GCA_023389095.1 Actinomycetes bacterium | reverse complement strand
GCCGCCGGCACGCCGCCGTTCACCGTCATGTCGTGCGACAACCTGCCGGGCAACGGTGACGTCGCGCGGAAGATGATGACGGCGTTCGCCCGGCTCAAGGACCCCGACCTCGCGGACTGGATGGACGAGCACGTGCAGTTCCCCAACTGCATGGTCGACCGCATCACGCCGGTGACGACGCACGACGACATCGACCGGCTCGAGGCGGAGTTCGGGGTGTCGGACGGGTGGCCCGTGGTGTGCGAGCCGTTCACCCAGTGGGTGCTCGAGGACCACTTCACCGACGGTCGGCCACCGTTCGAGGACGCCGGGGTTCAGCTCGTCGACGACGTCGTGCCGTACGAGCTGATGAAGCTGCGCCTGCTCAACGCCAGCCACCAGGCCCTGTGCTACCTCGGCTACCTCTCGGGCTACCGGTACGCCCACGAGGTGTGCCAGGACCCGCTGTTCGTCGACTTCCTCCTCGGCTACATGGAGCGGGAGGGCACGCCGACGCTGCCCGAGGTGCCCGGCGTCGACCTCGACGCCTACCGGCACCAGCTCATCGAACGGTTCGCGAACCCCGAGGTGCGCGACACCCTGGCCCGGCTGTGCGCCGAGTCGTCCGACCGCATCCCCAAGTGGCTCGTGCCGGTCATCAACCGCAACCTCGAGACGGGTGGGCAGGTCGACCGGTCGGCGCTCGTCGTGGCCTCGTGGGCGCGGTACGCCGAGGGCGTCGACGAGGCCGGCGAGCCCATCGAGGTCGTCGACCGCATCAAGGACCGGGTCATGGCGGCCGCGGCCCGGCAGGGCGAGGATCCCCTCGCGTTCCTGCGCGACCGCGACCTGTTCGGCGGCCTCGCCGACGACGAGCGGTTCACCACGGTGTTCACGGACGCGCTCACGGCCTTGCACGAGAAGGGCGCCCGGGAGACGCTTCGGTCATGGAGCACCAAGGTGACCACGTGACCGACGGACGGACCCTCGTCGCCGGCGTCGACAGCTCGACGCAGTCGACGAAGATCGTCGTCTGCGACGCCGAGACCGGCGCCGTCGTGCGCACGGCCCGGGCGCCGCACCCCGACGGCACCGAGGTGCATCCCGACCGGTGGTGGGAGGCCTTCGAGCAGGCGAGGGGCGACGGCATCCTCGACGGTGTCGCCGCCATCGCCGTCGGCGGCCAGCAGCACGGCATGGTCGCCATGGACGACGCCGACACCGTCGTGCGCGACGCGCTGCTGTGGAACGACACCCGCAGCGCCGGCGCCGCCCGGGAGCTCACCGAGGATCTCGGCGGCACCGCCGCCTGGGTCGACGCCGTGGGACTCGTCCTCGTGCCGAGCTTCACCGTGACCAAGCTGCGCTGGCTGGCCCGGCACGAGCCGGAGAACGCGGCGCGCGTCACGCGGGTCGTCCTCCCGCACGACTGGCTCACGGGCCGGATCCTCAAGCAGGGCAACGGCTTCCAGCGCTGGACCACCGACCGTGGTGACGCGTCGGGCACCGGCTACTGGTCTGCAGCCGAGGGCGACTACCGCCACGACCTGCTCGAGCTGGCGTTCGGGCGCAGTCTCGAGGTGCCCGAGGTGCTCGCTCCCGCCGAGGCGGCCGGGCGGACGGAGTCGGGTCTGCTCGTCGCGGCCGGCACCGGCGACAACATGGGCGCCGCCCTCGGCCTGACGCTCGAGCCCGGCGACGTCGTCGTGTCGCTCGGCACGAGCGGTACGGTCTTCACCCCGCACGGCTCGGCGATCCGCGACGAGTCGGGCGCCATCGCCGGCTTCGCCGACGCGACCGGCCGCCACCTGCCGCTCATGTGCACCCTCAACGCGGCCCGGGTCCTCACCGCGTCGGCGGCGATGCTCGGCGTCGACCTGGCCGAGCTCGACCGGCTGGCCCTGGCGGCCGACCCCGGCGCCGGGGGCCTGACGCTGCTGCCCTACCTCGACGGCGAGCGCACGCCGGACCTCCCCGACGCCACCGGCACGCTGAGCGGACTGACGCGGACCAACGCCACCCCGGAGAACCTGGCCCGCGCCACGGTCGAGGGCATGCTGTGCAACCTCGTCGCCGGCGTCGACGCCCTGCGCGACAACGGCGTCAGCGTCGGTCGCGTGCTGCTCATCGGTGGCGCCTCGGCCTCTCGTGCGGTCCGTGAGACCGCCCCCGGGCTCTTCCGGGCTCCCGTCGTCGTACCGTCACCGGCCGAGTACGTCGGCGTGGGCGCCGCGCGTCAGGCCGCATGGGCGCTCTCGGGCGCCGGCGAGCCGCCGACGTGGCGGCTCGGGATCGACTCCGAGTACGACGTGCCCGACGACGCGACGGGCGCGTCCGCCGACGTCGTCGGTCGGTACGCCGACCTGCTCGAGCGGCTCCACGCCGTCCGCCAGGGCAGCCCGTCCCCGAGCCGCTGATCCGACGCCTCAGCGGTACTCGGGGTTGTGCCAGCCGAAGTGCTGGCCCGAGTTCCACTCGGAGCGCTGGTTGCCGTACGCCGGCACGCCCCCCGCATCGGTGAGCATCCGCGCGAGGTGCATGAGGTTCCACGTCATGAAGGTCGTGTTGCGGTTGGTGAAGTCGTTCTCCGGGCCACCGCTGCCGGGGTCGAGGTAGCTCGGCCCCGGGCCGGCCTCCCCGATCCAGCCGGCGTCGGCGTTCGGCGGGATCGTGTAGCCGACGTGCTGGAGGCTGTACAGGACGTTCTGGGCGCAGTGCTTGATGCCGTCCTCGTTGCCGGTGATGAGGCACCCGGCGACCCGCCCGTAGAACAGGTACTGCCCCTTCTCGTTGAGCATCCCGGACAGCGAGTAGATGCGTTCGATGAAGCGCTTCGTGATGCTCGAGTTGTCGCCGAGCCAGATCGGTCCGGCCACGACCAGGATCTGGCTGGCGAGGATGCCCGGGTAGAGGTCGGGCCACGCGTCGGCCTCCCAGCCGTGCTCGCGCATGTCGGGGTAGACGCCGGTCGCCACGTCGTGGTCGACGAACCGGATCACGTCGACCTCGACCCCGTGCTCGCGCATGATCGCGGCGCTCGCGTCGACGAGCCCCTGCGTGTGGCTCGGCTCGGGGCTCCTCTTCAGCGTGCAGTTGACGTAGGTGGCCCGCAGGCCGGTGAAGTCCCAGTCGCTCATGGTCCGACTCTCCTCCGAGCAGGAGCCGGGGGCAGCCGAATCGACGAGGACGCGCGCCCGGCGGCGACGCGTCACATCTGCTCGGGCGCCTCGAGGCCGAGCACGTCCAGGCCCGTCGTCATGACCCGGAACACCAGCGCGCACAGGGTGAGCCGGGAGGCGCGGACCTCGTCGAGGTCGGCCTTGAGCACGGGGCAGTTCTCGTAGAACGCCGAGAACGCCTGGGCCAGCTCGAAGAGGTAACCGGCGAGGCGGTGCGGCTCGTACGTCGCACCCACCTCCGACACGACCTCGCCGAAGCCGAGCAGGTGGACGGCGAGGGCCCGCTCGTGCGGCTCTCCGAGCAGGATCGTGTCGTGCTGCGCCGCCGGGTCGGTGCCGACCTGCCGGAAGATCGAGCGGATGCGGGCCACGACGTACTGCAGGTACGGCCCGGTGTTGCCGGTGAGCGACACCATCCGGTCGAGGTCGAAGACGTACTCGCTGTCGTGCGCGACCGACAGGTCGGCGTACTTGACCGCACCGATGCCGACCTGGCGGGCGATCGTGGCGCGGGTCGACGCGTCGAGGTCGGGGCGCGCCTCCTCGAGCACCTGCCCGGCCTTGTCGACGGCCTCCTCGAGCATCGCCATGAGCCGCAGCGGCTGGCCCGAGCGGGTCTTGAGCATCTTGCGGTCCTCGCCGAGCACGTTGCCGATCTGGACGTGGACGGGCGTGACGTCGTCCGGGAGCCAG
>JAEWFB010000109.1 GCA_023389095.1 Actinomycetes bacterium | reverse complement strand
TGCAGAGCATCGAGCCGATCGTGAAGATCGAGATGGCGAAGAGGAAGAGCTTCTTGCGCCCGTAGATGTCGCCGAGCTTGCCGTAGAGCGGCGTCGCGATGGTGGCCGTGATGAGGTACGCGGTGGTGACCCAGGCCTGCCCGGCGAGGTCGTTGAGGTCGTCGGCGATGACGCGCATGGCGCTCGCGACGATCGTCTGGTCGAGGGCCGCGAGGAACATCCCCAGCATCAGACCGATGAGGATCGTGATGATCTCCCGGTGTGACAGCGGCGGGTGGTCGGCGGTCCCCGCCGGCGTGCTCGCCGGGGTGCTTGCGCGTCCCTGATCGGCGGTGGTGTCGGACATGTCAGTCCTTCCTGGACAACTGGTCAATCGGGCCGCCGGCCTTCGGGGCGGCGACGTAGGGCATCGGCGGCAGGGAGGCGCCCCGCGCGCGCAGGTTGGTGTCGAGCGCGTCGGCGAGCTCGTGCAGGTCGGTGACGAACGAGTCCGCCCGGGCGCCGTCCCAGGACTCGAGGAGCCCCTGGAACCACGTGGACCGGGTGGACTGGATGTGGTCGAGCACGGCGTGGCCCTCGGCGGTGAGGGACACGACCAGGGCACGCCCGTCGTGCGGGTCGGCCGTCTTGACGAGCAGACCGCCGGCGACGAGCCCACTCACCTGGCGGCTCACGGTCGACACGTCGTTGTGCAGCGCCGTGGCGAGGTCGGAGATCCGTACGGGCTCCGCGGACCCGGCCACGACGAAGAGGACGGGGTAGGCGGTCGTGTCGACGGCCTCGTGGACGCGTGGCGCGGCGTTGCGGGCCGCGAGGAGCAGCTTCTGCACCCGCACCAGCGCGACGAAGACCTGGTTCGCCTCGTCTTTGCCGACGGTCATCGCGACCGACCCCATTTGCTTGTTTGCACCAAGCAAGTATTCGCGTGGCCGTCACCGATGTCAAACGGCGGCCGCTCCCGGACTCGTCGGCCCATGTCGGACACGCCGAGGGAGTCATGTGGTTGTCTGTGCGCACGCACCTCGAGGAAGGTGCCAAAATGTCTGCGCCGCCGCAGTGTTCGGAAGAGAGCACGCCGCGACGGATGTCCTACCCCTCAGGGAGTGCCATGGCCGCCGACGAGCCCGCCGACGTCCCCGTCGACGTCCCCGCCGATCCACCGCCCCCGGACGCGTCCGTCCTGGACGTGCCCGAGCCGGACCCTGCCGTCGCGGCCGCGACCGCGCAGGACCCCTCGATCCAGGACGCCTTCCGCCAGCTGTCCGCGCTCATCTACTCCGGCGCCGACGCCGGCTCGATCCACCACGCCCTCGTCGACGCGGCGGTGCGCCTCATCGACGGCTGCGACCGGGCCTCGCTGCTCATGCGCTCGCACGACCGCTACCTCACCGCGGCATCCACCGACGACATCGCGCGGCGCATCGACCAGATCGAGCTCGAGGTCGGCGAGGGTCCCTGCGTCGACGCCATCCTCGACGAGGCCTACCAGCACGACCCCGATCTCACCGACGCGGTGACCCCGTGGCCACGGTTCACCGAGCGGATCGTGGCCGAGACGCCGGTGCGCTCTGCCGTGGGCTACCGCCTGCTCCTCGAGGGTGACAAGGTCGGGGCGCTCAACCTCTTCTCCGACACCCCGGGCGGCCTGTCCGGGGCCTCGGCAGACGTCGGGGCGGTCATCGCCTCCTTCGCCACGGTCGCGCTCATGGCGATCCGGGCCCGTGAGGAGGCGGCGACCCTGCGCCAGGGCCTGCAGAGCAACCGCGAGATCGGCAAGGCCGTCGGCCTGCTCATGGCCGCCCACCACATCAGCGGCGAGGACGCCTTCGCGCTGCTGCGGCGCACGTCGCAGGAGCTCAACATGAAGCTCGCGCACGTCGCGACGCAGGTCATCCGCGGCCAGGAGTCCCAGTTCCCGGCGCCGCCGGCGCGCTGATGCCGCACTGACGGCTGATGACGCCGCGCCCACGTGGCGCTGCGGCCCCGCTGACGCTGCGCTGACCCCCGCCGAGACGGCCCGGTCGCCGGCCGGACACACGCTCGGTCGACGCGTCCGCACGAACCGGACGCGTCGACCGTGGTGGACGGGGGCGGGGCAAGGGCCCACCCCCGTTCGCGGGAGCCGCGGGGCTGCCGAGGTGCCGGGGCACGAACTCCGTGCCCGGATGCCTCAGGCGCTCGCGACGCCCTCGGCGTCGAGCTGGCGACGCAGGGACTCGAGGATGCGGCGCAGCAGGCGGCTGACCTGCATGGCCGACAGGCCCATGGACTCGGCGATCTCGGCCTGGGTCATGTCGTCGACGAAGCGTCGCTCGATGATCTCCTGGTCGCGAGCGGGCAGGCGCTCGATGGCCGAGCGCACGACGATGGAGTCGTCGAGGGCCGGGTCGGTGCCCTTGTCGCCGCGGGCGTCGATGAGGTCGAGGACGGGCCGGCCGCCCTCGTTCGTCGTGACGTCGAGGGAGGCGGGCCGCAGGTTCGACGCGGCCACCTGGGCCTCCTTGACCGACTCGACCGGGATGGCGAGCTCCGCGGCCAGCTCGTCGACGTCGGGGTCGTGTCCGAGCACCTGCTCGAGCCGCGACCGGGTGTCGGTGACGAGCTGGCGACGCTCCTGCAGCTCACGCGGGGGCCGGACGAGCCAGCCGTAGTCGCGGAAGTACCGGCGCAGCTCGCCGGTGATCGTCGGCGTCGCGTAGGCGCCGAACTCCGTGGTCTTGTCGAGGTCGAAACGCTGTACAGCCTTGAGCAGGGCCAGGAAGGCCACCTGCTCGAGGTCCTCACGGTCCAGACCCTTGCCCGAGTAGCGGTGGGCGAGCGACCGGGCGAGCGGCATGTGCAGTCTCGTGACGGCCTCGAGAGCCTCGTTGCGCTCGGATGCGGAGTCCGAGGTGCGGAAGGTGATGATCAGCTCTCGCGTGCGTGCGTCCTTGCGCGGACCAACCTTGGCGTCGGTCATGGCAATCCTCCATGGGATGTCCCCGATGCGGCGCTGGCTTGACCGACTGCCTTGACGTTAAACCCTTGTCCAAGGTTTGGCAAGGCCCGGTCGAGACGGTCTTGCGAGGTTCGGGGTCATTTCGAACCGCGCTCTTCGTGCTCAAAAGGGCTGAATTCGCCCACGACTCAGCGGGATTCGGTGACGCCGAGCAGGCGGCGCGACCGTCCAAGGATTGTCGAGAGTTTGCGCAGGTTCTGCGTCAGTTCTCGGTCTGTCCACCCCCTGGCCGTCCGGTGTCCAACGTTGGACAGCCCGAGGGGCCCGAGGGGGCCCGGGGTCGTTCCGGGGTGTTCCGGGGAGCTCAGTGCGTCAGGACGAGCGCCGTGAGGACGCGTCGGGCGATGGCGTCGTCCCCGTGCACCGTGAAGTGGAGGTCGTCGACCTCGCGGCGCCCGGCCGCGCGCCGGGTCAGGGCGTCGGTGGTCAGCCGGATCGAGGTCACGTCGAGCTGTTCGTCACCGTCGAGCCGGTCCTGGCCGCTGAAGAGGGCCTCGCCGAACGGGCGCCCGTCCTCGCCGGTGCACACCCGGACGCCGCCCCGTGCCTGGACCGGGCCGGTGACGTCGAGCACGACGGCGTGCCCGGGCTCGACCCCGGCCACCCGGGCCGCGACCCGGGGCAGGGCGTCGAGGATTTCCTGGGTGAACACCGCGGCCGAGGGGGAGTCGAGGTCGCCGGGGCGGTCGAGCGCGACCCGGATGTCCTGCTCGTGGCACCAGAGGTCGATGATCCGGCGGCGCAGCTGGAGGCCGAAGGTGGCCTCGGGCCCGAAGAAGCCCCCGATGACGGTGTCGAGGTCGGTGTCGGCGGTCCGCAGCGAGGCCATCCGCTCGGGGTGGAACTCGGCGAGCTCGGCGACGACCTCGCGGCCCGAGACGGCCCGACGGCTCTCCACGTCCTGCTCGGTCAGGCGGCCCAGGTCGTTGCGGATGTGGGGGTAGTCCGGCACCTGGATCCGCGAACGCCTCACTCCTGCAAAGGACTTCTCGGCACCGACGACGTGCGAGAACTGGTCCTTCACTGTCCAGCCCGGGCACTCGGTGTCGCGGTCGAAGTCGTCGTCGCGGCATGCGTAGCCCAGGTCGATGATCGACAGGACCGTCTGGTCGAACGCGTCGAGGAGGCCATCACGGTCGACAGGAGCGGCCGGGTGCATGGGCATGTCTCCACACTACTTACCCTTGGAACATGCCCACCCCGCAACGAGAGCGATCGTCGACCGCCCCGGTGGACCGGCTCTCCCGCACGGCGTGGGTCGTGGCCGCGACCGTCCTCGTCGGCCTCGTCGCGTCCGTCGTGGCTGCCCGGTCGACCGGTGCGGCGGCCCCCCTGCCGGGCGGGCTCGTCGACGCCGGTCCGGGGGTGCGCTGGGCGCTCCCCCTCGTCCGCGTCGTCCACGACGTCGCCGCCGCGCTGACGCTCGGCTGCCTCCTGCTCGCCGCGACGATGGTTCCCGGGCGCACGGCGAAGGCCAGCGCCGCCCCCGACGAGCCACGGAGGGCCGCGGCCCTGCGGGTCGTCGTGCCGGCCGCCTTCGTCTGGGCGGCCGCCGGGGTCACGGGCGCCGTCCTCGGCCTCGCCGACGCCGCCGGCATGCCGCTGTCCGACCCGGCCTTCGGGGGCCTGCTCCCCGAGCTGTGGTCGATCGAGACGTTGCGGGTCGGCATCATCAGCGCCGGGTGCGCCTTCGTCGTCGCCTCGGTCGCGGCCGTGGCCCGCTCGCGGGCTGTGGCCCTGGCCCTGGCCGTCGTGGCGACCTTCGGGGTGCTCGTCCTCGGCCTCGCCGGCCACGCCGGCGGGTCGGCCGACCACGAGACGGCCGTCAACTCCATCGCCACGCACCTGCTCAGCGCCGCCGTGTGGGTCGGCGGCCTCCTGGCCCTCCTGGTCCTGTGGCGCTCCCTCGGCGGTGCGGTCGGCGTCGTGGCGCGGCGCTACTCGAGCGTCGCGCTCTGGTGCTTCGTGGCCCTCGGGGTCTCCGGCGTCATGAACGCCTCGGTCCGGCTCGGGTCGTTCGCCGACCTCACGACGCCCTACGGCGTGCTGCTCCTCGTCAAGACGGCCGCCTTCGTGGTGCTCGGGCTCGCGGGCGCGTGGCACCGACGCGTCACCCTCGACCGCCTCGACGCCGACGTCGCGTCGCTGGGCGCGGCCGCCGAGTCCGGGGCCCCGCGCGGTCGGCTCTTCGTGCGCCTGGCGGTGGGGGAGGCGCTCGTCATGGGGCTCGCGTTCGGCGTGGCCACCGCACTGGCCCGCAGCCAGCCGCCGGTGCCCGAGACCGAGCCGAACCCGAGCCTGACCATGTCACTGACCGGCTACCCGCCACCCCCCGCTCCGTCGGCCCTGTCGTGGGTCACGGCGTGGCGCGTCGAGTGGCTCTTCCTCGCCACGGCGCTGATGGCGGTGGGGCTCTACGTGGCCGGTGTGGTCCGACTCCGACGCCGCGGCGACGCGTGGCCGGTGCTGCGCGCCCTGTCGTGGGTCGCGGGCTGGGCCCTGTTCGCGTACGCGACCAACGGCGTCCTCGGCATCTACGGGCGCGTCTCGTTCTCGTGGCACATGACCCTGCACATGATCGAGGCGATGGTCGTCCCGATCTTCCTCGTGCTCGGGGCCCCGGTGACGCTCGCGCTGCGCACGCTGCGGCGGCGCCGCGACGGCACGCTCGGCCCCCGCGAGCTGGTGCTCGGGTTCGTCCACTCGCCGGTCCTCAAGGTGGTCGGCAACCCGGTCTTCGCTGCGGCGTTCTTCTTCTTCAGTCTCGTCGTCTTCTACTGGACGGGCCTGTTCGAGCTGTCCCTGACCACCCACACCGGCCACCTGCTCATGACGGCCCACTTCGTCCTCGCCGGCTACCTGTTCGCGTGGGTGCTCATCGGCGTCGACCCCGGGCCCAAGCGCTGGAGCCCGGCCTTCCGCCTCATCGTGCTGTTCGCGACGATCGCGGCGCACGCGTTCTTCGGCGTCGCCATGATCACGGGTACGACGCTCCTCGGTGGCGACTTCTTCCCCGCGATCGCGATGCCGTGGGTGCCCGACCCGCTCGCGGACCAGCGCTTCGGGGGCGGCGTCGCGTGGGCCATCGGCGAGCTGCCGAGCCTCGTGCTCGCGCTCGTCGTGGCGGCCCAGTGGTTCCGGGCGGACAAGGCGGAGTCGACGCGTCGGGACCGCCGCGCCGACCGTGACGGCGACGCCGAGCTCACCGCGTACAACGAGCGGCTGGCCGCCCTGTCCCGCCACGACGAGAGCACGCCGCGCTGAGTGCTGCGGGGCGCGTCGGAGGGCGGCGGGGGTGTCGGAGCGCCCAGATCATCTACTACACTGTGTAGTGATGACCAGGAGGTCACGATGAGCCGAGGCCCCGTGCCGCAGTGCCCGATCCGCGTCGGTGAGCCCTGCACCCTGTGCGTGCCCGGTGCGACCGGACCGCAGGACTGCGGCCTCGTGTGGCTCGTGCAGGACGACCCGGAGATGCGTGCAGAGCTGGCCCGCCGTCGGTCCGAGGCCGCGGAGGCCCGCCGGGCCGGGAGGGCGGCGGTCGCCCCGTCCGCGTGAGGCCGGCGTGGGATCCGTGTGAGAGTTGACCCATGAAGGTCGCCCTCATCCAGCTCGCGTACGGCGACGACGAGTCCGTCGCCGACCGCACCGCCCGCGTCACGCGTCTCGTGCGTGAGCAGCAGGGCCACGACCTCGTCGTGCTGCCCGAGCTGTGGCCGTCCGGCGGTTTCGACTACCGACGCTGGGACGAGCGCGCCGAGGCGGTCGACGGGCCCGTCGCGACCGCCCTGGCCGCCGCCGCCCGCGAGGCCGGGGTGACCCTGCACGGCGGGTCGATCGTCGAGCGCGGCGAGCCGGTGGCCGAGGGTGACCACGGCGTCTGGAACACGAGCCTCGTCTTCTCGCCCGAGGGCGAGCTCGTGGCGACCTACCGCAAGATCCACCGCTTCGGGTTCGGCGACGGCGAACCCCGCCTCATGGACGCCGGCGAGGAGGTGGTCGTCGTGGCGGTGCCGCTCGCGGGCGGTGGCACCGTGCCGGTGGGCCTGTCCACGTGCTACGACCTGCGCTTCCCCGAGCTCTACCGTCATCTGCTCGACGCCGGTGCGCTCGCCCTCGTCCTGCCGGCCGCCTGGCCGATGCGACGCGTCGAGCACTGGACGCTGCTCGGGCGGGCCCGCGCCGTCGAGAACCAGTGCGTCGTGCTCCAGTGCAACACGGCCGGCACGCACGCCGGCCACGAGATGGGCGGCCACTCGCAGGCCGTCGACGCCACCGGGCGCGTCCTCGCCGAGGCCGGTGTCGGCGAGCAGGTGCTCAGCGTCGAGGTCGACGTCGACGCGGTGCGGCAGTGGCGCGAGGACTTCCCGGTGCTCGCCGACCGCCGTCTCTGAGCGACGGCGGACCACCGGGGAATGCCCCGGGCCTCGGACGTATTGTCGCTGGGGTGAGCAGCGCCCCCAGTGCCCCCACCTCTCCAGCCGCCCCTCGGGCCCGCGTCAAGGTCCGCGCGCCCGAGCTCGTCGGCCGCGGCTGGCTCAACACCGGCGGCCGCGAGCTGTCGTTGGCCGACCTGCGCGGCCGCGTCGTCGTCCTCGACTTCTGGACCTTCTGCTGCGTCAACTGCCTCCACGTCCTCGACGAGCTGCGGCCCGTCGAGGAGCGGTATCCCGACGCCCTGACGATCGTCGGCGTGCACTCGCCGAAGTTCGAGCACGAGGCCGACCCGGACGCCCTCGCTGCGGCCGTCGAGCGGTACGCCGTGCACCACCCGGTGCTCGACGACCCCGAGCTGACGACGTGGAACGCCTACACGGCGCGCGCGTGGCCGACCCTCGTCGTCATCGACCCCGAGGGGTTCGTCGTGGCCTCGATGTCGGGGGAGGGGCACGGCCCCGGCCTCGCCGCCCTCGTCGGCGAGCTCGTCGAGGAGCACCGCGCGAAGGGCACGCTCCAGCCCGGCGACGACCCCTACGTCGCCCCGCCCGTGCCCGACACGGCGCTGCGCTTCCCCGGCAAGGCGCTCGCGCTGCCCGACGGGTCGTTCATCGTGTCGGACACCGCCAACCATGCGGTCGTCCACGTCGAGGCGGACCTCGAGACCGAGCGGGCCCGCTGGGGCGGCCCGGGCGTGTTCACCGAGCCGCAGGGCATCCTGCTCGCCACCCCCGAGGTGGCCGCACGGCTCGGCGCCGACATCCTCGTCGCGGACTCGGTCGGACACGCGCTCAAGGGAATTCGGTGGTCTGACGGCGCCGTCACGACGCTGGTGGGCACCGGCTCCCAGCTGCGCGAGCGCAGCGGCGGTGGCCCCGCTCTCGAGCAGGCGCTGTCGACGCCGTGGGACCTCGCCTGGCTCGACGGGCGCGTCGTCATCGCCATGGCGGGTACGCACCAGCTGTGGGCGTGGACGCCGGGCGGCACCGTCGACAGCGGCACCGTCCAGGTCATCGGCGGTACGTCGAACGAGGGCCTCGTCGACGGACCTGCACCGGAGGCGTGGTTCGCCCAGCCGTCCGGTCTGGCGACCTCCGCCGACGGCACCCGGGTCTGGGTCGCCGACTCCGAGACCTCCGCCCTGCGCTCGGTCGTCCGCGCGCCCGACGGGTCGCTCACGGTCGAGACGCACGTCGGTACGGGCCTGTTCGACTTCGGTCACCGCGACGGCGACGCGGGCGATGCCCTGCTGCAGCACCCGCTCGGGGTCACCGAGCTGCCCGACGGGTCGGTCGCCGTCAGCGACACCTACAACGGCGCGCTCCGGCGCTTCGACCCCGCCTCGGGCCAGGTGTCCACGCTCGCGCAGGGCCTGGCCGAGCCGAGCGACGCCGTCGTCGAGACCGACCCCGACACGGGCGAGACGCGCCTGGTCGTCGTCGAGTCGGCCGCGCACCGCCTCGTCCGCGTCCCGCTGCCGGCCGAGGCCCAGCGCGTCGACGGCCCGGCCCACCGTACCCAGCGGCCACCGACGGCCCTGCCCGCCGGCGAGGTCCGCCTGGAGGTGACCTTCGTGCCGCCCGCCGGGCAGAAGCTCGACCACCGGTGGGGTGATCCCACGCGACTCGACGTGTCGGCCACGCCCGAGGCGCTCCTCGTCGAGGGCGCCGGCCGCGCGCAGGGCCTGACCCGCACCCTCGTGCTGCGCGACGGGATCGGCTCGGGCACCCTCCACGTGTCCGTCCAGGCTGCCGCGTGCGACGGTGACCCGGTCACCGGAGAGGTGCCCGAGCACGCCGCCTGCCACCTGTTCCAGCAGGACTGGGGCATTCCGGTGGTGCTCGACCCTGGCGCACCTGCAAGACTGCAGCTGGACCTCCGGGGGGCGTAGCCGCGCCGAGCAGGCGCGGCCGGCGGGGTCGACCGCGGGCCGAGCCCCCGGCGCGGTCACGACACACGTTCGACGTGGCGACCGGCGAGTCGCCCTACGACACAAGGCGGTTCCGTGCCCACATCCTCCTCCGGCAGCTTCTTCCGGTCGCTGCTCGCCACCCTGCTCGGGCTGCTCACCGTCGTCCTCCTGCCCGTCGGGCTGGTCGCGTTCTGGGCCTCGACGACGCTCACCGACACCGACGCCTTCGCCCAGGAGCTCGGCCCGGTCGTCACCCAGCCCAAGGTGCAGGACGCCCTCGCCGCGTCGGTGACGAGCGGGGTCCTCAGCTCGATCAACCTGAGCCCCACCGCGGAGCGCGCCCTCGAGCCGATCATCCGCACCGAGGCCACGAAGATCGTCGCGAGCCACGCCGTCGAGAGCGCGTGGACCGCGTCGGTCCGCAGTGCACACCAGCAGTTCGTCGCGGCCATGCAGGGGCGCGGCAACACCGCCGTCGGTGCCGACGGGCGCGTCTCGCTGGTCCTGCAGGTGCCGCTGCCCGGCGTCACCGAGGCGTTGCAGCAGGCCGGCGTCCCGAACATCGGTGCGGCGCTGAAGCCGACCGTCCGCGTCCCGCTCGTCGAGGCGTCCCAGATGTCGACGGTCCAGCGCGCCTACCGCGCGACCTCGGCGTGGGGCACCTGGGGGCCGGCCGCCGTCGCCGCCCTCGGCTTCCTCGCGGTCCTCGTCGCGCTGCGGCGTGCGCGCGCGCTCGGCTGGCTCGCCGTGGGCTGGGGCGTCGTGTCGGCCCTCGGCATCGTCGCGATCATGATGGCCCGCGGCCCCGTCGTCGACCGCGTCGGTTCGCCGGTGGCCCGCACCGTCGCGGACGCGGCGTACGGCGTCGCGGCGAAGGGCCTCTACGTCGACCTGGCGGTGGCCCTCGGCGTCAGCGTCGTGCTGCTGCTCGTCGCCGGGGTGGCGGGACACGTGGGCCGGGGACGCTCGGCGTACTGACCCAGCCCTGATCGCGCCCGTCCCAGCGTGTCCGGGGAGGGACCCGCGCGGGTATGGAGGGCGCGAGAGGCGCGTCAGGAGGGCACGCCCCGAACAAGGAGAGCACATGGGTATCGGACTCGGGATCTTCCTTCTCGTGGTCGGTGCGATCTTCTACTTCACCAACCTCGACTCGAGCGTCCTCAACCTCAGCAGCGGCACCGGCAACACGATCGGGATCATCCTCATGGTCGCGGGCGCCCTCGCGATCATCCTCGGCCTCGTCATGAACGCCCAGCGCACGCGCACGCAGCACACCGTCGTGCAGGAGCGACGCGGTGGGCCGGACGTCGTCGAGCGGCGCGACGGCGACGTCGTCGAGCGTCGCGTCGAGCACCGCGACGACGCCTACTGAGCCAGCCGCTCCGAACCAGTCGCTCCACCCGCGGCTGGCACCGACCATCCACGGACACCGTCGCAGCCCCCCGGCGTCGGGGTCCGCAGAGCCGGACCTCCCTCCCGCGTCCGGCATCGCACACGACCGGCGACCTGAGCACCTGAACCCATCCGCTCGGGTCGCCGGTCGTGCTGTCATGAGCGGGTGACGACGACCTCGCCGCGGCCCTCGCACACCCCGGGTCCGGACGGCTCAGGATCCGGCACGCCGCGCTCGCGACCGCCGAGGCGCAGCGCGGCCGACATCGACGTGGCGACCCCGCCGGACCGCGACCGCTGGGCCGACACGCTGCGCGCCGGCTCGCTCGTCGTCGTCATGCTCGGGCACTGGCTCATGGTCGACCTCACGGCGGACGGCCACATCTCCAACGCCCTCGTCACCGTGCCGGCCCTCCAGCCGCTCACCTGGGTGCTCCAGGTCATGCCGCTCTTCTTCCTCGTCGGCGGGGTGGCCAACGCCCACGCCCTCGAGTCCCTCGACCGGCGCCACCCCGAACCGCGCGGACGGTACGCGCAGTTCGTGCGTGCCCGGGCGACGCGCCTGCTGCGTCCGACGGCGGCCTTCCTCGTGGTGTGGCTGGCGGCGGGTGTCGTGGCGCACCTCACCGGGTTGACCGCAGGCTCCTCCGACGGGGCCCGTCTGGCCCGCGACGCGCTCGTCGTGGTGCCGCAGCTGTTGTGGTTCGTCGGCATCTACCTCGGGGTCTGCGCCTTCGCACCCCTGATGCGGCGCCTGCACCTGCGCTTCGGGGCCCGGGTCGTCGTCGTGCTCGTGGCGGCTGCGTGCGTCGTCGACCTCGTCCGCTTCGGTGGCGGCCCCGGCCTCGTCGGCAACCTCGACTTCGCGTTGGTGTGGTTGGCCCTGCACCAGCTCGGGTTCCTCTGGCGCGACGGACGCCTCACGCCGCGGGCCGGTGTGGCGATGGCCGTCGGCGGCTACGGGGCCATGGCCCTGCTGGTCCGGTTCGGCCCCTATCCGGTGTCGATGGTCGGACTGCCGGGGGAGGCCGTGTCGAACATGGCGCCGCCGACGGTCGCGCTCCTGGCCCAGGGCATCGGCATCTGCGGCGTGGCGGCAGCGGTGCGCCCCCTCGCCGACCGCGTGCTGGCGCTGCCTCGGGTGTGGAAGGGCGTCGTCCTCGCGAGCCCGTTCGCCATGACCGCCTTCCTCTGGCACCTGACAGCGCTCATGGTGACGCTGCTCGCCCTGCGTGCGGTCGGCCTGGCGCAGCCGGCCGTCGCGACGGTGTCGTGGTGGCTGACGCGTCCCGTCCTGTTCGTGGTGCTCGCCGCCGTCACGGCCACGCTCGTCGTCGGCTTCGTGCGGTTCGACCGGGGCCCGCGCACGGCCGCGGGCGCCGACGCCGATGGCGGCGACACGCGTCGGTGGGCCGACCCACTCGCGGTGGTGGCCGCGCTCGTCGTCTTCTTCGGCATCCTCATGGTGTCGATCGTCGGCGTCGACGTCCTGGGCAACCGCCCGGTGTTCTTCCTCGTCGGCGACGTCACGCCGGCCACCTCGTTCGCCGTGCTGCTCTGCGGGGTGGGCCTGCTCGCGGCAACGCGCCTCGGAGTGGTGCCTGGGCCGAGGCGGGTGTGGCACGATCGCGAGAGCCATCAGGGCTCGACGAAAGGGTGACCTCATGCGGATGAAGCTCGAGCTGGTCCCACTGCCGGTGTCCGACGTGGACCGGGCGATCGCGTTCTACGCCGACCGGCTGGGGTTCACCAAGGACGTCGACGTGCAACCGGCCGAGGGTGTCCGGGTGGTGCAGCTGACGCCCGAGGGCTCCGGCTGCTCCATCGGATTCGGCACCGGTCTCGACGTGTACGCGGGCGAGCCGGGCAGCGCGCGGGGCCTGCACCTCGTCGTCGAGGACGTCGTGGCGGCACGTGAGGAGCTGCTGGGGCGCGGCGTCGAGGTGGGGGAGGTCCACGACTTCGGAGGTGGTGTCAAGGGGGCGAGCTTCTCGGACCCCGACGGCAACACGTTCGAGCTGCAGGAGATGGCCTGGCGCACGGGCGGCGACTACTGAGCCGCGGCTGCCCTCTGATCACTCGGCATCCGAGCCGATCCTCACCGGTGGTCACCGCATAACCGGTCGACACCATGAGACCGGTTGGCCCATCGGACTGCGAGGCGTCACACTGTCGTCGTGTTCAAGTACGTCGTCGACGACCGCGAGATGCCGACGCAGGTCGCCGGGCACCCGGCCCTCGAGCTGTGCAACACCAGCGCCGGCTGGGACCTGCCGACGGCGCGACGCGGGGAGTACCTCACCTGCTACGACGACCTCGCCGTCTGGGCGCGGGAGGTCGGTCTCGTCGACGAGATGGCCGCGGCGCGTCTGCGCCGAGCCGCCGCCGCCCACCCGAGCCGGGCCCGCGCCATCCTGCGCGAGGTGCACCGGCTGCGCACCGACGTCCACGACCTCGTGCTCGGCGGCGCCGGCCCTGCCGCACTGGGACGCGTGGGCAGCCTTGCGGCTGAAGCGCGTCAGTCCCAGGCGCTCGAGCGCAAGGGCGGTGCAACGCGGTGGGCGTTCACCCGCGACGCCGGCCTGCACGAACCGTTGTACGCGGCGGCCCTCAGCGCTGCCGACCTGCTCACCTCGGACGTGCCGGTGACGGTCTCGGCGTGCCCCGGCGACGCGTGCGGGTGGGTCTTCCTCAACCCGACCGGCCGGCGTCGCTGGTGCATCATGGCCGTCTGCGGCAACCGGGCCAAGGCCCGTGCCTACGCCGAGCGCCACGCATCCCCGGCGCCGGTAGCCCCCTGACGACCGGTCGGGCACTCGCGTCGTCCTCACCCCGTGCGGGTCGATAGCGCGACTCGTCGGCCCACGGAATCGAAAGAGCAGTTCGTCCATGGCGGACGAACTGCTCTTTCGATCGAGGGGTGAGGCCGTTCCCGAGGGGTCAGAAGGCGGACTCGGGGACGTCCATGAGGTCGTTGTCGGTGGCCTCGGCGATGGCCCGCTCGGCGGCGATCTTCGGCAGGACGTTCTTGGCGTAGAAGGAGGCCGCGGCGACCTTGCCGGTGTAGAAGTCGGCGTCCTTGCCGGTGGCACCGCCCTCGAGCGCCTTCTGCGCGACCTCGGCCTGGCGCAGCAGCAGCCAGCCGACGACGAGGTCTCCGGCGGAGAGCAGCAGGCGGCTGGTGTTCTGGCCGACCTTGTAGAGGTTGGACACCTCGCCTCCGACGCGCGGGTCGCTCTTCATGAGGGTGTCGATCATGTGGCCGAGGATGCCCTGGACGTCCTCGAGGGCCTTGCCGAGCAGCTCGCGCTCGGTGTCGAGCGAGCCGCCGAGGTCCTTGGCGAACTCCTGGATCTGGCCGGCGACGTGCTGCAGGGCCTGGCCCTTGTCGCGGACGATCTTGCGGAAGAAGAAGTCGAGG
>JAEWFB010000074.1 GCA_023389095.1 Actinomycetes bacterium | reverse complement strand
TACCAGTAGCCGGTGATGAGCGCGGTCCACGACGCCGTTGACGACGCCGCCATGACGTAGAGCGCCACGGCCGCGAGCCACATCGCCACGACGGGGATCGCGGCGCGGGCCCGCAGCACGATCCAGCCGATGCCGAGGGCGATGAGCAGCAGCAGCCCCCAGAGCACGACGGTGATCTGCAGCCGGCCGCCGACGACCTCGACGAGGGCGGTCCACACCGACACCTGCCCGGTCCACTGGTAGGACTGCGTCGACGCGAGGCGCGCGGACACGGTCGGCGCGGCGACGAGGCCGCCCACGACGACGACCGCGACGACGGCGAGGTCGCGAGCGACCTTCCACCACGTCGTGTGCCCCAGCCAGCCGGCCCGAAGCCGAGCGGTGACGAACCAGACGAGCGCGAAGACGACGAGGGCCACGAGCGCGTTGGGCTGCACGAGCGCCAGCCCGGGAAGGGCAGCGGCGAACCCGAGCCACTGCCCGACGCGTCGGGACCGGGCCGCCTGCAGCATGAGCGCGAGCGCTCCGGGCGTCAGGGAGTTGGCCATGAGGTTGGGCCAGAGCACGCCCCAGCCGAGCAGGATCGTCGGGAAGGAGATGAAGGCTGTCGAGGCGAAACCCGACGCGTACGTGACCAGCCGCGAGGTGCCGAGCGCGTGCCGCACCAGGGCGACGCAGCCGAGCGGCCAGACGACGGCGGCGAGCACGACCGTGGCGACGTTGGTGCCGGGCAGCACCTGCCCGCCGCCCCACGGCAGCAGCCCGGTGCCGATCCACGCGTGGAAGCCGTTGGGGTAGAAGGTCGGGTTGGCGATCGAGAAGTTGCCGGTCTCGAGGAAGAGCCGGATGCGGTCGAGGTGGTAGACCGCGTCGGGGCTGTCCACGAGCTCGTCGGGCCGGCCGATCGCGGGCAGGATCGTGGCGAGCGACACCACGACGCCGATGAGGACGGCGACGACGGCGTCGGGGTGCGGGCGACCGAGGACGCGGCGCGCGGCGCCGACCTCCGGCTCGGGTCGACGCACCCGGTGCAGGACGCGTCGGGCGACGAGGGCCAGGATCCAGGCGAGGCAGGCCGCCAGCACGGTGACGACGAGCAGCGGCACCAGCCCCCACCGGACCCCGACGCGCTGGGCCACCGTGGCGGCCGCCGCGACGATGCCGACCGACACCGCGGGGGCGACCGCGACGGCCTCCATGCCGCGCGTACCGAGGGCGCGCACGACGAGCCAGCCGGGCACGACGAGGACCGCGGTGAGGACGACGAAGACCGGGATCGTCTGGAACCAGCTGTCCCATCCCGTCGAGTGAGGCATGGCCGCCATTCTCGCCCGTCATCGCGATTTCCCCGCAACCCGGGTCAGGCCGTAGGATTGACGGCGGTCACGTGTGCCCAGCACGCGCGGCCGAATTCGCGCGTCTTCGACCGGGCCTCGCGCCCGGGACACGTCACGGCAGTCCCGACCTCGTCGGGCGGGACGGGTCAAGGCGCCAGGAGAGTGGCCCGCCAGGGCCGGGGTGACCCGGCCGGACGCGACGCCGCCGGACAACTGACAACAACCACACAAGGGAGAACACGGCATGGCCGTCGTCACCATGCGCCAGCTCCTCGAGAGCGGCGTCCACTTCGGGCACCAGACCCGTCGCTGGAACCCGAAGATGAAGCGCTTCATCATGACCGAGCGCAACGGCATCTACATCATCGACCTCCAGCAGTCGCTGACGTACATCAACAACGCGTACGACTTCGTCAAGGAGACCGTCGCCCACGGCGGCACCATCCTCTTCGTCGGTACGAAGAAGCAGGCCCAGGAGCCGATCGCCGAGCAGGCGACGCGCGTCGGCATGCCGTACGTCAACCACCGTTGGCTCGGTGGCATGCTCACCAACTTCCAGACGGTCTCCAAGCGCCTCACGCGCCTCAAGGAGCTCGAGGAGATCAACTTCGACGACGTGGCCGGCTCGGGCCGCACGAAGAAGGAGCTCCTCGTCCTCAAGCGCGAGAAGGACAAGCTCGAGAAGACCCTCGGCGGCATCCGTTCCATGGCCAAGGTCCCCTCGGCCGTGTGGATCGTCGACACGAAGAAGGAGCACCTCGCCGTCGACGAGGCCCGCAAGCTCGGCCTGCCGGTCATCGCGATCCTCGACACGAACTGCGACCCCGACGAGGTCGACTACAAGATCCCGGGCAACGACGACGCGATCCGCTCCGTCACGCTGCTGACGCGCGTCGTGGCCGACGCCGTCGCCGACGGTCTCGTCCAGCGCTCGTCCGGCAAGTCGGGCGCCGACGCGCAGGCCGAGGAGCCCCTGGCCGAGTGGGAGCGCGAGCTCTACGCCGACGCCGCCGCCGCTGAGGCCACCGAGGCCACCGAGGCCCCGGTCGAGACGCCGGCCCCCGAGGTCGCCGCCGAGATCGCCGCCGACGCGCCGGCCGAGGCGCCCGCTGCCGAGGCTGCCCCGGCCGAGCAGGCCTGAGCCTGCCGGGACCGCGTACCAGTCGAATCCCACTGACGAAAAGAGCGATACAGAGCATGGCGAACTACACCGCCGCTGACATCAAGGCCCTGCGCGAGCAGACCGGCGCCGGAATGATGGACGTCAAGAAGGCGCTCGACGAGGCCGAGGGCGACCGCGCCAAGGCCATCGAGATCCTGCGCGTCAAGGGTCTCAAGGGCGTGACGAAGCGTGAGGGTCGCACGACCTCCAACGGCCTCGTCACCGCCAAGGCGACCGACGGCGTCGGCACCCTGGTCGAGGTCCTCTGCGAGACCGACTTCGTCGCGAAGGGCGAGAAGTTCATCGCCCTGGCCGACGAGGTCCTCGAGACGGCCATCGCCTCGGGGGCCGGCAGCGCCGAGGAGCTCCTCGCGAGCTCGACGCCCGACGGCCGCAGCGTCCAGCAGTTGCTCGACGACGCGAACGCGACGATCGGCGAGAAGATCGAGATCAAGCGCGTCGCCCGCGTCGAGGGTGCGAACGTCGCCGCCTACCTCCACAAGACGAGCCCCGACCTGCCCGCGCAGATCGGTGTCCTCGTGGCGATCGAGGGTGGCGACGACCAGGTCGGTCGCGACGTCGCGATGCACGTCGCGGCGTTCAGCCCGACGGTCCTCACGCGTGACGAGGTCGCGGCCGAGACGGTCGAGAACGAGCGTCGCGTCGCCGAGGCCACGGCCCGCGAGGAGGGCAAGCCCGAGGCTGCCCTGCCGAAGATCGTCGAGGGTCGCGTCAACGGCTTCTTCAAGGAGAACGTCCTGCTCGAGCAGCCGTTCGCCAAGGACGCCAAGAAGTCCGTCGGCAAGGTCCTCGAGGAGGCCGGCGCCACGGCGACGTCCTTCGCCCGCTTCCGCGTGGGTCAGTGAGGTCTTCCTGACGTCCCACGCCCGGCGCTGACGCGCCACAGGCACGACCGATGCCGGTCGCCCCACCCGGGGCGGCCGGCATCGTCGCGTTTCCCGCCCGCTCGGAGAAGGAGTCCCGATGGCCAGCGCCGTCACCCCTGCCTCGCCCGTCGTCACCGCAGTCGCCGACGACGGTCCGCTGACCGTGTCGATCACCCGCCGGGTCGCGCCCGAGGACGAGCTGCTCATGCAGGCGTGGGTGCACGCCGGCACGTCGATGGCCGAGCGGTTCGAGGGCTTCCTCGGGGCCGGGTGGGTGCGCTCGGGCACCGAGGACTGGCACATGCTCTACCGGTTCGACTCGCGCGAGCACCTGCAGACGTGGGAGCGCTCGCCCGAGCGCATGCGGTGGCTGCGCTCGGCGGCCGACCTCGTCGAGCACCGGCGCACGGAGTACCGCACGGGCATCGAGGGGTGGTTCGACGAGCCGGCGACGTCGTCGGTGCACGAGGCGGGCCAGGGTGCCCCGGCGGCGCCGCCGCGGTGGAAGCAGGCGAGCGTCATCTGGATCGCGTTCTTCCCGACGAGCCTGGCGCTGACCTACCTGCTCTCGCCCTTCAGCGGCGGCTGGCCGGCCGCCGTCCGCGTCCTCGTGACAACCCTCGTCGCGACGCCGTGGATGACCTACGTCCTACTGCCGTTCGTGACCCGGCTCTTCGGGCGGTGGCTCAAGGACGCCTGAGAGCCCCGGGTCCGGGCGAGTCCGGATCCGCTTGTGAGGCAAGCCTTCTGTCTCCGAGGTCACAGCCGCGCTGTCTGCTGGCTCACAGCCGACGGCATACCCTCCGGGGTACCGTCGAGGCATGACCACCACCATGAGGTCACTCGTGGTTCTGGGAGCGGGCACGGCCGGCACCATGGTCGTGAACAAGCTGAGGCACCGCCTCCCCACCAGCGAGTGGCGTATCACCGTCGTCGACAAGGACGACCTCCACGACTACCAGCCGGGCTACCTCTTCCTGCCCTTCGGGCTCATCGAGCCCGACCAGGTCAGGCGCAGTCGGCACTCCCTCATCACGGACGGCGTCGAGCTCGTCTTCGGTGACGTCGACCGCATCGACCCGCAGACCCGCGAGGTCTCCCTCGTCGACGGGCGCATGCTCGGCTACGACGAGCTCGTCATCGCCTCGGGCACGACGCCGCGTCCGGACCAGACGCCGGGGATGCTCGGCCCCGAGTGGCATCGCAGCGTCGGCGAGTTCTACACCTACGAGGGCGCGACGGCGCTGCGTGCGTCGCTCGCCTCCTTCGGGGGCGGACGCCTGGTCGTGCACGTGACGGAGATGCCGATCAAGTGCCCCGTGGCCCCGCTCGAGTTCACGTTCCTCGCCGATGACTTCCTGCGCCGCCGCGGTCTGCGTGACCGCACCGAGATCGTCTTCGTCACGCCGCTCGACGGGGCCTTCACCAAGCCGGTGGCGAGCCGCGAGCTCGGTCATCTGCTCGCCGACAAGGGCGTCACGGTCGAGACGGACTTCATGGTCGAGCACGTCGACCAGGAGCGCCGGGTCCTCGTCTCCTACGACGAGCGTGAGGTCTCCTACGACCAGCTCGTGACGATCCCGCTCAACATGGGCGCCGACTTCGTCGCGCGGTCGGGCCTGGGGGACGAGCTGAACTACGTCCCCGTCGACAAGCACACGAGCCAGTCCACCGAGCACCCGTCGATCTTCGTGCTCGGGGACGCGAGCAACATCCCGACGTCGAAGGCCGGCTCGGTCGCGCACTTCTCGGTCGAGGTCTTCGTCGAGAACTTCCTGGAGCACGTCACGGGCCGCCGCATGAGCCACAGCTTCGACGGGCACGCCAACTGCTTCGTCGAGTCCGGTGGCGGCAAGGCCATGC
>JAEWFB010000011.1 GCA_023389095.1 Actinomycetes bacterium | reverse complement strand
GGGCTGCTCCGTGGTCCGGGTCCCGCCACGGACGGTGCTCCGGAGCAGGAGCAGACCCCCTCCGACCGCGATGACGCCGAGCAGAGCGAGCACGAGAGCCTGGAAGAACCAGCTCTTGCGGGTCCAGCTGACAGAGATCTCGGAGACCGGGCGGTCGCTGACGACGAGGAGGGAGTCGGGTGACTGGCTCTGCGCGATGGTCCACGTGATCGGGGTCGTGCTGCTCCGCTCGACCCGTCGCCAGAGGTCGGCGCTCGTCACGGCCTCCGCCGCGCCGGTACCCGTCGTCGAGGTGAGGATGCGCCCGTCGCGGACGTCGACCCCCTCGGCGTGGACGAGCTCGGCGGAGCCGACGGCGGCCCGGGTGTCGGCAAGACCTCCAGTGCCGACCCACACCTCGTGGCCTGCGGCGGGCGTGATCCGCACGACGGTCTCGGCCGTGAGGCGGTTGAGCAGGGTCGGCTCGAGGAGGACGGGCGCGGCGGAGGTCGGCCGGAGGGTGAAGGTCGCCGTGCCGGACGTGCCGACCCGGCTCGTGAACCAGCCGCCGACGACGGTGGCCGCGATGCCTGCGAGCACGAGGACGACGCTCAGAAGACGCTTGAGGAGGAGCACGAGAGGTGGACCTTTCGGGTGGACATGCCCATCCACCATGACCGAGGCGGTCCCGACGGACCAAATCGATGCGGTGGCGGCACCCCTCCCGCCCGGACACCGTATCGCCGGTCCGGAGCGTGCGCCGGGCTCAGAAGCGGGCCGGCTCCCGGTAGACCCCCCACTCCTCGCGGAGGGCGTCGCAGATCTCCCCGAGCGTGGCCTCTGCGCGCACCGCGTCGAGCATCGCGGGGATCATGTTGCCGTCGGTGCGGGCCACCTCGACGAGGTGCGCGACCGCGGCGCGGGCGGCGGCGTCGTCCCGCTCGGCCCGGCGGCGCCCGAGCAGGGCGACCTGGTCCCGCTCGACCTCGTGGCTGACCCGGAGGATCTCCAGGTCGTGGCTGACCGACTGCTCGTGGACGTTGACGCCGACGACCTTCTTGTCGCCCTTCTCCAGGGCGAGCTGGTACTGGAAGGCCGCATCGGCGATCTCGCTCATGAACCAGCCCTCCTCGATGCCCCGGAGGATGCCCCTGGTCATCGGCCACTGCTCGACCGGCTTGCCGGCCGAGGCGGCCATCGCGGCAGCGAGACCCGCGTGGTCGGTCGCCCTGAGGTCCGAGCCGCCGAGGGTGAGGACCCGCTCGAAGATGGCATTCGCCTCCTGCTCGATGCGGTCGGTGAGCGCCTCGACGTACCAGCTGCCACCGAGCGGGTCCGCGACGTTGGTCACCCCGGTCTCCTCCATGATCACCTGCTGGGTGCGCAGCGCGATCTCGGCCGCCTGCTCGGTGGGCAGGGCGAGCGTCTCGTCGAGGGCATTCGTGTGCAGGCTGTTGGTGCCGCCGAGGACCGCGGCGAGCGCCTCGACGGCGGTGCGGACGACGTTGTTGTAGGGCTGCTGGGCGGTCAGGCTGACGCCCGCCGTCTGCGTGTGGAAGCGGAGCCACTGCGCCTTGGGGGTCTTGGCGCCGTAGACGTCGCGCATCCACCGTGCCCAGATCCGGCGCGCGGCGCGGAACTTCGCGATCTCCTCGAAGAAGTCGAGGTGGCTGTCGAAGAAGAAGGACAGGCCCGGCGCGAACTTCTCGATGTCGAGACCACGGGAGAGCCCGAGCTCGACGTAGCCGAAGCCGTCGGCGAGGGTGAAGGCGAGCTCCTGCGCGGCCGTGCTGCCCGCCTCGCGGATGTGGTAGCCGGAGACCGAGAGCGGCTTGTAGGCGGGGATCTCGTGGGCGCAGTACTCCATGAGGTCGCCGATGAGGCGCAGGTGCGGCTCGGGCGCGAAGAGCCACTCCTTCTGCGCGATGTACTCCTTGAAGATGTCCGTCTGAAGCGTGCCATTGAGGACGCCGGGGTCGACGCCCTGGCGCTCCGCGGCGACGAGGTACATGCAGAAGACGGGGACGGCCGGGCCGGAGATCGTCATCGACGTCGTGACGTCGCCGAGCGGGATGTCGGAGAAGAGGACGTCCATGTCGGCGGCGGAGTCGATGGCGACGCCGCAGTGACCGACCTCGCCGAGGGCGAGTGGGTCGTCGGAGTCGCGGCCCATGAGGGTCGGCATGTCGAAGGCGACGGACAGGCCGCCACCGCCCCGGCCGAGGATCATCTTGTAGCGCTCGTTGGTCTGCTGCGCGTTGCCGAAGCCGGCGAACTGGCGGATCGTCCACGGCCGCCCGCGGTAGCCGGTCGCGTAGAGCCCACGGGTGTAGGGGAACTCACCGGGCCACCCGATGTCCTCGCGCACCTCGCTGCCGTCCGCCGGACCATATGCCGGGTCGAGCGGCATCCCCGACAACGTCGTGAAGTCGGCGTCGCGGACCTGGCCGCGCTCCTCCGCATTCGCGTAGACGGCGCGCCAGCGCTCCTCGCCGAGGCTGTTGGGGGACTTGGTGAACTCGTGCGCCGGGTGCCGCCGGGCGGGCTGCTCTGCCATGCGGGCCAGCATACGCGCGATTTAGTAGGACTTCCTACTATCCTCCCGGCGAATGCCGTCAGCCCGGCTCGGCGTCGAAGTCGCCGGCGGCGACGCGCACCTTGCGGAGGAGCGCGATCAGCTGCTCGCGCTCCCCCGCGTCGAGCGAGGTGAGCCCGAAGCCGCCGGCGACGAGCTCGGCCGTCGCCGCTTCCATCGCATCGCGCCCCGGCGGGGTGATCGCCGCGAGGGTGCCCCGGCCGTCCTGCGGGTTGGGGCGGCGCTCCACGAAGCCCTGGGCGTCGAGGCGCTGGATGATGTTCGTCGCGCTCGTGGGGTGGACCATGAGCCGCTGGCCGATCTTGCCCATGGGGAGCGCGCCGTCCCGGCTGAACGCGAGCAGGACGAGCGCCTCGTAGCGGGCGAAGCTCAGGCCGTGCCGCCCGCAGACCTGGTCGAACTCGGTGAGCAGGAGCTGTTGGGCGCGCATGACCGAGGTCGCAGCCGCCATCGCGACCGGCTCGGACTTGCGGCCCCACCGCTGGACCCACAGCTGGGCCGCTCGCGTGATCGGGTCGAAGGGCAGCTTGCCGGGCACGGACGCCAGAGTAGGCGGCGGCGCTCCGCGGCCCGACCCTATGCTCGTGGGGTGGACGGTGGGCGCGGCCGATGGCTCCTCGCCGTCCGTCGCTACCTGCTCGACGCGGCCGGCCCCGTCCGGACGCCGCGGGCCAACCGGCATCTCGCCATCCTCCTCGCGCTCATCGCCGGGATGCTCAACTCGGTCGGCTTCGTCGCCGTGTCCGTCTACACCTCACACATGACGGGGCTGCTGGCCTCGGTGGCCGACCATGCCGTCCTCGGCTCGTGGGACATCGTGCGCGTGGGAGCCGCCGCCATCGCGGCCTTCACGCTCGGGGC
>JAEWFB010000644.1 GCA_023389095.1 Actinomycetes bacterium | reverse complement strand
GCGCTGCGCGAGTACACGATCGTCACGACGTCGCGTCCGACGCCGCAGGTCTTCGCCGACACCTACGGGCGCCTGGCCGCCGAGGGGGCCGACGCCATCGTGTCGGTGCACCTGTCCTCGCAGATGTCAGGCACGCTCGAGGCCGCCCGGATCGCGGCGGCCGACGCGCCCGTGCCCGTCGAGGTCGTCGACAGCGAGACCATCGGCATGGCCATGGGCTTCGCCGTCGTCACCGGGGCCGAGCGCGCACGGGCCGGTGCCGACGCGTCCGAGGTGGCCGCTGCGGTCCGGGACCGTCTGCAGCCCTCCGGCGTGCTCTTCTACGTGGACACGCTCGAGCACCTGCGCCGCGGCGGTCGCATCGGCGCCGCCTCTGCGCTGCTGGGCTCGGCGCTCGCGATCAAGCCGATCCTCGCGGTGCGCGGTGGGCGCATCGTGCCCGTCGAGAAGGTCCGCACCTCGGCGCGCGCCGTCGCCCGGATCGAGGCGATGGTGCTCGAGCACGTCCGCTCGGGCGGCCTCGGCGTCGACCTCGCCGTCCACCACCTCGACGCCGCCGAACGGGCCGAGCAGATCGCCGCCCACCTGCGCGAGCAGGTGCCGGGGTCGCCCCAGGTGCTCGTCGTCGAGCTCGGTGCGGTCGTGGGGGCGCACGTCGGGCCGGGGACCGTCGCCATCGCCGTGTCACCACGGCCCGGTGAGGCGCTCCCCGACGCGGGGGAGGGCACCCGGCCGTGACCGTCGGCTCGGTGCTCGCCGGGGCCGGCCTGGTCCTCGCGGCCTTCCTCATCGGCTCGCTCAACCCCGCGACCGGCGTCGCGCGTCTGCTCGGCAAGGACCTCTCGACGTCCGGCTCGGGCAACCCCGGGGCGACGAACGCCGGACGCGTCCTCGGGCGCAAGTGGGGCGTCATCGTCGGCGTCCTCGACGTGCTCAAGGGCCTCGTCCCCGCCCTCGTCGCCGGCCACCTGTTCGGCGCCCACGCCGCGTACGTCGTCGGCATCGCCGCGGTGCTCGGGCACATCTGGTCGCCGTTCCTGCGCGGACGCGGCGGCAAGGGTGTGGCGACGACGCTCGGGGCGCTGCTCGGCGTGCACCCCTGGGTGGCGCTCGTCGTCGTGGTCGTCTTCGTCGTGGCCGTGGCCCTGACGCGCTGGGTGGCGGCCGGGTCGATCTTCGGGGCCCTGTCGATGCTCGTCGTCGCGGTGCTCGTGTGGACCGGTCACGCGCCCGGTGACGTGTGGACGGGCTGGTGGCTCACGGCCATCGGGCTGCTCGTGCTGTGGCGGCACCAGAACAACGTCATCGGCTGGTGGCGCCAACGCCGGATCGAGCACCTCGAGGAACCGGACGAGCCGGAGGAGCAGGACGGCGAGCCGGACCGGGAGCGGGAGCAGGGCTGACCGGTCCGACTCGTCGCCGGCTCAGCCGGTCCGGCCCGCGGTGCCACCGGTCGTCGCTGCGCCTCTGGTGCCACCGGTGCCGCCCGTGCCCCCAGCCCCACGGCCGGCGCCTGCGCCACCGAACCCGCCACCCCCGAAGCCACCGCCCCCGAGCCCGCGGAGACCGGTGGTCGTCGTCGGCAGGGCCGCGGACAGGTCGGCGACGACGACCTGCTCGCCGCCGCTGAGACCCGTCAGCACCTGCGCCCAGCCGCCCCCGACCGCACCGAGCACGACGCGTCGGGTGCTCGGGGTACCCGCGCCGAGCACCTGGACCGTGGCGCTACCGCCGTCCCGGCCGGCGATGGCCGACACCGGTAGACGCACGGCGTCCGGTGTGGAGGCAACGACGAGCGAGACGGTCGCCGTGGACCCCGCGGCGAGTGCGGCCGGCGGGTGGGCCACGAGCACCTGGGCCGGGTAGCTCGGCGTCGCGGTGCTCGAGGCGGCCGCGGAGCTCGAGCCGCCGGTACCCCCCGTGCCGGTGGTCGGCAGGAGCCCGACCGACGTGACGCTGCCGGCGACGCCGGCGGTCCCGCCCGCCGGCGTGACGGTGGCCTGCAGGCCGGCGGTGACGAGGTGGACGCTGGCGAGCGGGACGGCGACGGACACCTGGGCGGCGCCGTCGCCGACGACGACGATGCCGGTCGACGTCGACGCCGGGCTCCCTGCGGTCAGGTCGACCTGCGCCACGACGCCGGCGACGGGTGCCTTGAGCGTGGCCCCGTCGAGGTCGACCTGCGCCTGCTCGACGGATGCCTGTGCCTGGAGCACCGCGACCTGGTCCGACGCGATGCGGCTGGCGGTGCTCTGCGTCCCGGCGCCCGAGCCGCTGGTGCCGCCCGTGCCGCCCGTGCCGCCCGTACCGCCCGAGCCGCCGGTACCTCCGGTACCGCGGCTCGTCGAGCCGGTCGAGCCGGTCGAGCCACCGGCGCTGCCGGTGCGTGACGAGGTACCCGTCGAACCGCTGCTGCCGGAGGACCGCGAGCCGCTCGACGAACCGCCCTGTCCGCTCGAGCCGTTCGAGCCGGACGAGCCGGACGAGCCCGTGGCGCCGATCGAGCCGCTGCCGGCCGCTGCGGCGGCCCGCGCGATCTGCTGCACGACCCGCGACACCTCGTTCGCGAGGGTGGTGAGCTGCGAGGCGGCCGCTCCCTGGGCCGCCGCCGTGGCCTGCAGGGCAGCCGCGCACGTGGCCAGCTGACCCGAGGTGGGACCCGACGGGGTCGTCGTCGGGCCGGTGGGCGTCGTCGTCGGCGTGGTCGTCGGGGTGGACGTGGTCGTCGGCGTCGGGGGAGCGGTGGACGTGTCCGTCGCGGTGCCGGTCGGGGCCGGCGCAGGCGGCTGGGTCGTGGCCCCCGGGGTCGGGGTGCCGGTGGAGGTGACCGAGGCCAGGCGCGCCGTCCGCGTCGTCGACCGGCTCGGGCGGCCACCGGGACGCCCGGTCGGGGCGCCGGAGCCGGTGGTGCCGAGGACGGGTGCGCAGGCGGTCTGCTGAGCGGCCAGGGCAGCCTGCGCCTGCTGCACGGCGTGCACGAAGGCCTTCGTGTCGAGGGGCGAGCTGCTCGAGGAGCCCGAGGAGGATCCGTGTGACGTCGAGCCTTGTCCGCCACCCGATCGACCGGACCCGCCGGAGCCGCCGGCCCCGCCGGACCCCGTGGCCCGCGTCGAGCCGGACGACGACCCGGACGACGATCCGGACGACGACCCGGACCCGGCGCCCGAGCTGGAGGACGCGGTTCGTGAACCCGAGCCCGAGCCCGAGCCCGAACCGGTGCCGCTGCCCGCCGCGGCCGCGTTGGAGCCCGTGGACGAGCCGCCGGAACCACCGGTGCTGCTCGACCCGGTGGACGTCGAGGCACCCGTCGTCGATGCCGCGGTCTCGTCCGCGTCGAGGGAGGCCTGCGCCTGGGCGAGCTGGGCGTCGGCCGCGAGGAGGGCGGCCCGCAGATCGGTCGGGTCCATCGTGGCGAGGGTCTGGCCCTCGGCGACGCGCTGGCCGACGTGGACGGCGACCGAGCGCACCGTGCCGGAGGTGGGGAAGGTGGCCGTCACCTCGTCGAGCCGGCTCACCGTGCCGGTCAGGGTCAGCACCTGCTGCACGTCGCCGCGTCCGACCGCAGCGGTGCGGTAGGTGCCGGTCGGGTCGGTGCTGCGGGTCAGGGCCATCGCATAGCCCCCGGCGAGCACGAGGACGACGGCGGCCGCGACGATGACGACCGTCCAGCGCCGGGTGGTGCGTCGCTCAACCACTGGTGGCCCCCGTCCGGCCCGCGCCGGTGCCGGTCCCGCCCCCGAACCCGCCCCGGCCGCCGAAGCCGCGACCCGTCGTGCACGACCCGCCGACCGGCTGGCTGACCTGCATCGACATCGCCGTGAGCGCGCCGGTGGAGTCGGTCTTGCCGATGGCCGTGACGCAGACGCCCACCTTGACCGCGGTCGCGGCCGCGGCCTGCAGCCGCGTGAAGGTCGTCGCCGAGTCCCAGGTGACCGTCACCGGCGCGAGGGGTGTCCCGGCCGGGCCGTTCGGTCCGCGCAGGACGACCGGCCGCACGACGAACGATCCGGACGCGACGCTCGCGACGGTCCCGATCGTTCCCCTGCCGGCGCCGCCCCGGAAGCCGTTCTGGCCTCCGGGTCCACCGGTCGGCGTGCCGGTCCCCGACGCGCCGCCACGCCCGCCTCCCGTGCCCCCGAAGCCACCCGCGCCGCCCCCGGCGCCGCCGAGGCCCGTGGGCAGGCACTGGCCGGAGGACGCCGGGAAGAGCTCGACCGTGGCGGCGGCGACCATGGTCGTCGCGCCGGCGGTGGTCGCCGTCGGGACCGGCGTCGCGGTCGCCGTCCCGCTGGGCCGGCCGGTGAACGCGGGACGAGCGGTGACGCAGTCTCCGACGTGCACCGCGGACGCCGACGTCGGCGTCAGGCTCGAGAACCGCGTCGAGCGCGTCCACGTCACCGCGGTCTGCGACGTCGTGCTCTGCACCTGGGCCGTGCTGCCGGTGACGTCGGCGACGAGGCCACCGACGCCGGGGAACCCACGG
>JAEWFB010000494.1 GCA_023389095.1 Actinomycetes bacterium | reverse complement strand
GCAGGCCGCCATGGACCTCGGCGTCGCGACGATGTACCAGGAGCTCGACCTCGTCGAGGGCCTCACCGTCGCCGAGAACATCTACCTCGGGCACGAGCCGACGCGCTTCGGGTTCTCCCAGCGCACCGCGGCCCGCCGTGGCGCCGCCGCGCTGCTCGCCCGCCTCGGCCACCGCGAGATCTCCCCGTCGACCGAGGTGGGCACCCTCTCGGCCGCGTCGTGCCAGATCGTCAGCATGGCCCGCGCCCTGTCGCGCGACGCCCGCCTCATCATCATGGACGAGCCGTCGGCGGTCCTCGACGCCGGCGAGGTCGAGCAGCTCTTCGCCGTCATCCGCGAGGTCACCGCCCAGGGCGTCGCCGTCGTCTACATCTCCCACCGCCTCGAGGAGATCCGCGAGATCGGCGACCGCGTCACGGTCCTCAAGGACGGCCGCACCGTCGCCACCGGACTCGACGCCGAGCAGACCGGCACCCAGGAGCTGATCCGGCTCATGACCGGCCGCTCCATCGAGTACGTCTTCCCCGACAAACCGCCGGTCGCCGACGCCGAGCCGCTGCTGCGCGTCGAGGGGCTCTCGCGCACGGGCGAGTTCGCCGACGTCAGCTTCGACGTCCGCCCCGGGGAGGTCGTCGGCCTCGCGGGTCTCGTCGGCTCCGGCCGCTCCGAGATCGTCGAGACGATCTTCGGCGCACGCCGCGCCACCAGCGGCCGGGTCCTCGTCGACGGCAAACCGGTCCGGGGCGGCTCGGTGCCGGCCGCCGTCGCCGCCGGCATCGGCCTGTGCCCCGAGGAGCGCAAGAGCCAGGCGCTCGTGCTCGGGGCGAGCCTCGCCTCGAACATCAGCCTCGCCACGCTCCCGCGGTTCTCCCGGGGCGGCCTGCTCGACGGCGACGCCGAGGTGGCCGCGGCCGAGGAGCTCATGGAGTCCCTCGACGTCCGGCCGCGCGGCGTGCACCGCGAGTCGCGGACGCTGTCGGGCGGCAACCAGCAGAAGGTCGTCCTCGCCCGGTGGCTGCTCCGCGGCTGCCGCGTCCTGCTCCTCGACGAGCCGACCCGCGGCGTCGACGTCGGCGCCCGCTCCGAGATCTACGCGCTCGTGCGTCGCCTCACCGAGCAGGGCGTGGCCGTCGTCGTCGTCAGCAGCGAGATCCCCGAGGTGCTCGGGCTGTCCAACCGGGTGCTGGTCCTCGCCGACCGCACCGTCCGCCACGAGGGACCGGCCGCCGAGCTCGACGAGCACGCCGTCCTCGACATCATCCTGAAGGGAGACGCGGCATGAGCGCCGACGTCACGAAGGCCGACCAGACGCCGGGAGCGCCCGGGTCCGAGGCGGGCCCGGACGAGCCGAAGGGTGGACCCGCCGTCGGCGGCGCGCCGTCGCGGTCGGGTGCGGGCCTGGCCGGTCTCCTCTCCGGGCCGGCCGGCCGCAACGCGGGGCTCGTCCTCGCCCTCCTGCTGCTCGTCGTCGTCGGGATCGTCACCGCCGGCGACCGGTTCGCCAGCCCCGAGAACGCGCTGACGATCCTGCGCCTCGGCTCGGTCATCGGCGTCGTCAGCGTCGGCATGACCTTCGTCATCTCCGGTGGCGGCATCGACCTGTCGGTCGGCGCGATCGTGGCCCTGTCGTCGGTGTGGGCCACGACGGTCGCCACCCAGACCATGGCGGCGAACACCCACTGGATCGTCATGGTCTTCGCGGCCCTCGCCGTCGGAGCCGGGTGCGGTCTCGTCAACGGCGTGCTCGTGGCCTACGGGCGGATAGCCCCCTTCATCGTCACCCTCGCCATGCTGGCCGCCGCGCGCGGGCTCGCCGAGATCATCGCCAAGCGGCGGACCCAGATCGTCCGTGAGCGCGGGTTCGTCGAGTTCTTCGGCGGCAGCGTCCTCGGCGTACCGGTCCTCGTCATCATGTTCGCCGTCGTCTCCGTCATCGGCTGGATCCTGCTCAACCGCACGACCTTCGGACGCCGCACCCTGGCCATCGGCGGCAACGCCGAGGCCGCCCGCCTCGCCGGCATCCGCGTCCAGCGCCACACGATGTACCTCTACATCCTGCTCGGGGTCGCCTGCGGCATCGCGGCGGTCATGCTCATGGCCCGCACCACCACGGGCACCTCGACCCACGGCCAGCTCTACGAGCTGGACGCCATCGCGGCGGTCGTCATCGGCGGCACGCTCCTGTCCGGCGGCCGCGGCACCATCGTCGGCACCATCCTCGGCGTCCTCATCTTCACGACGCTGGGCAACGTGTTCACCCTGAACAACGTCGACACCTCGACGCAGGCGGTGGCCAAGGGGGCCATCATCGTCGCCGCCGTCCTGCTCCAGCAGCGGGTCTCCCGCACCAGGTCGACCTAGCGCCAGCCACGTCGACCGACCACGTCCGGTCTCGCCGGCCGGACGGATCGCACCGCACCGCAGGGGAACCCACAGCACGACCCCGGGGCCACCGGGTCGCACGGCAACTCACACCCTCAACACTGCTCACATAGGAGTCAGCGTGTCCGCATCACCTCGTACCACCAAGCGCGTCGCCGCCGCGGCGATCGCCATGAGCGCCGCCCTCATCGCCGCCGGCTGCACGAGCAACGACCCGGCCACGAGCCCGGCGGCCTCGACCCAGCAGGCCGGTGGCAACGCCGCGAGCGACAACGACGCCCCGGGCAAGAAGGTCGTCATCGGCTTCTCGGGCCCCGCGGCCGACCACGGCTGGCTCGGCGCCATCAACAGCGCCGCGCAGGCCGAGGCCAAGAAGTTCAGCGACGTCGACCTCAAGGTCGCCGAGGGCACCAACGACGCCTCGCAGCAGATCAGCCAGATCGAGACCTTCATCAACGACAAGGTCGACGCCATCGTGCTGCTGCCGACCGACGGCGCCGCCCTCACCGACGTCGCGACCAAGGCGATGGACGCCGGCATCCCGGTCATCAACGTCGACCGCGAGTTCTCCAGCCCGTTCGCCGCCCGCGCGACCGTCCTCGGCGACAACTACGGCATGGGCGTCTCGGCCGGCACGTACGCGTGCAAGCTCGTCAAGGACAAGAACCTCTCCAACCCGGTCATCGCCGAGATCGCCGGCATCGACTCGCTGCCGCTGACCCAGGACCGCAGCAAGGGCTTCGCCGACGCCCTCAAGGCGTGCAACCAGACCGTCGACAACCGCGTCGCGGCCGAGTTCACCGTCGAGTCGGGCGAGAAGCAGATGTCCAACCTGCTCCAGGCCGCCCCGAAGATCGACATCCTCTGGAACCACGACGACGACCAGGGTGTCGGCGTCATGGCCGCCCTCGACCAGGCCAACCGCCACGAGATGGCCTTCATCGGCGGCGCCGGCTCGGCGAACGCCATGCGCTGGATCCAGGAGGGCAAGATGGAGGCCACGGTCCTCTACCCGCCCACGCAGGCGGCCGACGGCGTCAAGCTCGCGCGCCTCATCGCGCAGGGCAAGGGCATCAGCGACCTCGTCCAGGTCGAGGTGCCGCGGCGCATCGTCCTCAACGCCCCCGTGGTGACCAAGGCGAACGTCGCCCAGTACCTGCCGCTCGGCTTCGAGTCCTGACGGCTCGGCGCCCGCGCTGTCACACGCCGCAGCGCGGGCGCCGACCCCCGGGCCGGGCGCGGCCGCCACGAGTGCGCCGCGCCGCCCTGCCGACCTGCCAGCACGACCACCACGTTCGGATGCGAGGACGTCAATGACCACACCCAGCAAGCCCACCCTCGGAGTCGGGATGATCGGCTACGCCTTCATGGGCCGCGCCCACTCGCAGGCCTGGCGCAACGCCCGCAGCTACTTCGACGTGCCGGTCGAGCCGCGCCTCGTCGCGGTGGCCGGGCGCAACGCGTCGGCGGCCCGCGACACGGCCGACCGGTTCGGCTGGGCCGACGTCGAGACCGACTGGCGGCGGCTGCTCGAGCGGGACGACATCGACGTCATCGACATCTGCACGCCCGGCGACACGCACGCCGAGATCGCGCTCGCCGCCCTCGAGGCGGGCAAGCACGTCCTGTGCGAGAAGCCGCTCGCCAACAGCGTCGAGGAGGCCGAGGCCATGGCCGCGGCCGCCGAGCAGGCCCGGGCCCGCGGCGTGCGCTCGATGGTCGGGTTCACCTACCGACGCGTCCCGGCCGTCGCGTACGCGCGCCAGCTGGTCGCCGAGGGACGCATCGGGCGGGTGCTGCACGTGCGCGGCGCCTACCTGCAGGACTGGCTCACCGACCCCGAGTCGCCGCTGACCTGGCGCCTCCAGAAGGACCGCGCCGGGTCCGGGGCGCTCGGTGACATCGGGGCGCACATCGTCGACCTCGCGCAACACGTCACGGGGGAGACGCTGACGGGGGTGTCGGCCCTGACCGAGACCTTCGTGCGCGAGCGGCCGGCGCCCGGGGCGGGTGCGCTGGGGGCCGTGACCGTCGACGACGCCGCGGTCTTCGTGTCGCGGATGTCCGGCGGAGCCCTCGCCACGTTCGAGGCGACGCGGTTCGCCACCGGTCGCAAGAACGCGATCCGTTTGGAGATCAACGGAACCCGGGGGTCGATCGCCTTCGACTTCGAGGACATGAACGTGCTGCACGTCTTCGACAACGACGCGCCCCCCCGCGACGCGGGCTTCACCCGGGTACTCGTCACCGAGGCCGACCACCCGTGGGTGGCGGCCTGGTGGCCGCCCGGCCACGTGCTCGGCTACGAGCACGGCTTCACCCACCAGGCGGTGGACTTCCTCACCGCCGTCGCCGCGGGCGCCGACCCGCGGCCCTCGTTCACCGACGGGCTCCAGGTCCAGCGGATCCTGTCGGCCGTCGAGGCGAGTGCGGAGCGCGAGGGGTCCTGGACCCCGATCGTCGGGGCCCGCACGGCATCTCCCGCTTTCTCCTGACCCGCGGGGGTCAACCACCTCGTCGCCCTGAAAGGAGTTCCGGTCAGAGTCCCCCGCACCACCGTCTCTGTCACACCCCGAAGGAGCACCCTCACATGCACGACAACGACGTCAAGCCGCTGAAGCTCGCCAAGGGCCTCGGCCTCAACCGCCGCCAGTTCATGGCGGCCTCCACGGGAATGGCCGCCGC
>JAEWFB010000442.1 GCA_023389095.1 Actinomycetes bacterium | reverse complement strand
GGGTCGTCGCCGGCGACGGCGAGACGCGGTGCGTAGCGCTCCTCGAGAGCCGCGACGCGCTCGCGGGCGAACGCACTGACGGCGCCGCTGCCGGCGCGGTCACCGAGGAACCGGAGCACCTCGACGGCGAGCGAGTCGTAGTCGGCCTCGAGCGAGCGGTGACCGACCTCGGACACGACGTAGGCGCGGGCCGGTCGACCCCGGCCCCGACGCTGGCCGGCGGGCTCGTGGGGCACGACCGCACCCTGCTCGACGAGGGCGTCGAGGTGGCGCCGCACGGCGGCCGGGGTGAGGTCGAGGTGACGACCGAGCTCGGCGGCCGTGACGGGGCCGTCGCTCGAGACCATGTGGAGCACGCGTGAGCGCGTCCGGGACTCGAGCGGCGAGCTGTTCTCGCCGTCCCGGCCCTCGCGCGGTGCGTGCTCAGGGAAAAACACCACACCATTGTGACGTAATTGCTCGTGCGAGTTCCAGTTAGGTCCCCCTAACCGGCGAGAGGTCCCGTCCGGGCGGCGCCGGCCGGGGTGTCACTCCTCCTCGTCGTGCTCCCGGCGCTCGGCGGCGTCCTCCTCGTCGTCACCGAAACCGTCGTCGCCGTAGCCGTCCTCGGCGTACTCCTCGTCGTAGGCGTCGGCGTCCTCCTCGGGCGTGGGCTCCGGCGGCATGATGACCGACGGCAGCCGGGTGCGCGGCGGTGCGACGGCCTCGGGACCGAACCAGCGCCGCCGCAGCGGTGCCGTCACCCAGCCGAGCGGGCAGGTGAGCACGTAGCCGTAGGCCACGACCATCCCGGTCGCGCCGGGGAAGAAGACGAGCCCGAGCAGCAGGAGCACCCCGAGCGGGACCGAGATGCGCAGGTGACGGGGCGAGAGCAGGTCGCGGAAGGAGCGGAACCGGAACGAGGACGCCATGAGGGCGGCGGGCACCACGCCGGCCGCGATGGGCAGCAGCGGTGCCCAGTCGTAGAGGGGCTCCCCGATCGCCATGACCGTCGCGATGACGACGCCGGCCGCACCGGGGCTCGCGAGCCCGACGAAGTACCGCTTGTCGGCGAGCGGGTCGATGGTGACGTTGAAGCGGGCCAGGCGGTAGGCGGCGCAGGCCAGCCAGAACATCGCACCGGCCCAAGCCCACACGGGGTGCGCCGGCAGGGCCCACGTGTACACGAGCACGGCGGGCGCGATGCCGAAGGAGATGAGGTCGGCCAGCGAGTCGAACTGCAGGCCGAAGGGGGTGATGGCCCCCACGGCCCGGGCCACCGCGCCGTCGCAGATGTCGAGGACGATGGAGATGCCGATGAGCACGGCGGCCGCGCGGAACTCACCCTGGAACGACAGGAGCACGGCCGAGAAGCCGCACAGCATGTTGCCGAGCGTGAAGAGGCTCGGCAGGACGGCCCGGGCCCGCACCCGCGGGTTGAGCCGGCTCCACGGGACGACGCGCGCCCCGGTGGCCGACACGAGCCGGATGCCGCGGGTCACCCGGTCACGCCGGCGAGGGCGCTCCTGCGAGCCGGCCGCGGGATCGCCACTCACGACGCGTCCGTCGCATCGGCAGCGTCGACGGACGGGAAGCGCCCGAGCACGGTCTCGCCGCCCACGGCCCGCTTGCCCTTGCTCACCTCGAGCACCACCTCCGGCGGCACGAACACGTCCATCCGGGAGCCGAACTTCATCAGCCCCATCCGGGCACCGGTCGGCACGTCGTCGCCGGGCGCGATGCGGGTGACGATGCGGCGGGCGAGCTGCCCGACGAGCTGGCGGTACACGACGCGCCGGACGGCGCCGCCGACCTCGCGCTCGACGACGATCTCGCTGCGCTCGTTCTTCGTGGCGCTCTCAGCCCGGTAGGCCGCGAGGAAGCGGCCCGGGGTGTGGCTGACGTCGACGACGCGCCCGCCGTACGGCGAGCGGTTCATGTGCACGTCGAGCAGCGACAGGAAGATGCTCACCTGCTGCCACTGCCCCGGCGGTGCGATGCCCGGCTGCGGCTCGCCGACGTGCATGACGATGCCGTCGGCGGGGGCGAGCACGACGTCGGGGTCGGTGACCGGCGTCGCGTCGGGAGTGCGGTCGGGGTCGCGGAAGAAGAGGGTGACGCCCGCGGTCAGCAGGCCGAGGGCCAGGGTCGTCCGGGGTCTGCGGGCGAGCGCCGCGACGACGGTGGGCACCGCGGCCATGGCGGTGAACGGTCGGGCGGCGGGGTCGATCTTCACGGGGGTGGGTCTCCGGCTTCTCGGGTCTCGGCGTCGTGGAGGGTGCGAGGGGTCGGCGGGACGGTACTGGCTCGGGGCGTCGCGTGCAGGTCGTGCAGGCCGGTGCGGTGACGGACCCTCCCGGCACCGAGCCTAGACTCATCAGCCATGACCGCAGCGGTGAGACTGACCGACCTGCACCGCTCGTTCGGTGACGTCGCCGCCCTCGACGGCCTCACCTGGAGCGCCCCGGCCGGACGCGTCACCGCCGTCCTGGGACCGAACGGCGCCGGCAAGACGACGGCCGTCGAGTGCGCCGTCGGCCTCGGCCGGCCCGACTCCGGCGAGGTGCGCGTGCTCGAGACCGACCCGTGGCAGGCCGGGCCGGACCACCGCGCCCGTGTCGGCGTCATGCTCCAGGCCGGCGGACTGCCCAACGGCACCCGCCCGATGCGCCTGCTGCACCACCTGGCGCGCCTCTACGCCGAGCCGGCCGACGTGGACGCCCTGGCCCGGCTCCTCGGCATCACCGACTTCGCGGGCACCACCGTGCGGCGCCTCTCGGGCGGCCAGAAACAGCGGCTCGCGCTCGCGGCGGCGCTGCTGCCCCGACCCGATGTCCTCTTCCTCGACGAGCCGGCCGCCGGCCTCGACCCGCACGGGCGCCTCGACGTCTGGGACCTCGTGGCCGCCCAGCGCGAGGCCGGCGTCACCGTCGTCGTCACCACCCACTCGTTCGAGGAGGCCGAGCGCCTCGCCGACCACCTCGTGATCATGAACGCCGGGCGCACCGTCGCAGAGGGCACCCCGACGGAGGTGGCCGGCGGCCGGTCGCTCGAGGACGTCTACTTCAGCCTGACCCGCAAGGGGGCCGCATGACCGCCGCACCGACGCCCGCGCCGTCCCCTCCGAGCCGGGTGGGCGGGTCCGGCTGGGGCGCAGCCCCCGCGCGGGCACGCGTCCTGGCCCAGGCCTCGTTCGAGGTCGGCAGCCTGATGCGCAACGGGGAGCAGCTGCTCGTGTCGCTCGTGCTGCCCGCGCTGGCCCTCGTCGGGCTCAGCATGACCAGCGCGCCCTCGCTCGGGGCGGGACGTCGCATCGACGTCGCGGTGCCGGGCGTCCTCGCCCTCTGCGTCGTGTCGGCGGCCTTCACGGCCCAGGCGATCTCCACCGGCTTCGACCGCCGCTACGCCGTGCTGCGCTACCTCGGCGTGACGCCGCTCGGGCGGGGCGGCCTCGTCGTCGCCAAGGCGCTCGCGACCCTCGCCGTCGTGGCCGTGCAGCTCGTCGTCATGGCGGTGCTCGGACTCGTCCTCGGCTGGCGTCCCGAGGCGGCCGGCATCGTCTGGGCCCTGGTGTTCGTCGTCGTCGGGACCTGGGCCTTCGTCGCCCTCGCGATGCTGCTGGCCGGCACCCTGCGCGCCGAGGCGGTCCTCGCCGTCGCCAACCTCGTGTGGGTGCTCCTGCTCGGCCTGGGCGGCGTCATCGTGCCGCGCAGCGAGCTGCCGGCCGGCCTGTCCCACGTCGCGGCCGCGCTGCCGTCCGCCGGCCTGGCCGACGGTCTCCGGTCGGCGTTGGTGCACGGGTCGCTGAACCTCTCGGCCCTGCTCGTCGTCCTCGGGTGGGGCGTCGTGGCGACCGTGCTCGCGTCGCGCCTCTTCCGTTTCGACGACTGACCGGTCCCGCCCCGCGTGCCGGCGCGGGCCCGTGCGGGTACTACGGGACACTGAGCGCACTGCGGGCCGTCGGCGGCCCCAGGGAGAGGCGACCGTGTTCGACTACATCTTCGGGCTGCCGATGCACGCCCTCGTCATCCACGCGGTCGTCGTGTTCGTGCCGCTCACCTCGCTCGCGGCGGTCGGCTACGCCGTCCGACCGGGGTGGCGACGCGTGCTGCGCTGGCCGACCGTCGTCGGCGCCGTCATCTCCGGGGGCTCGGCGTTCGTGGCGGCCGAGAGCGGTGAGCAGCTGCTCCGACGCGTCTCGGCAGTACGGGCCAGCACGACCGACTTTGGCCTGCTGGCCCAGCACCAGGAGTGGGGCGACCGGGCCAGGACCGTCTGCCTCGTCTTCATGGTGCTGGCGCTCGCGCTCGTGTGGTTCGCCCGCCCGCCCGGCGAGCAGGCCCCGGGGCCGCGTGCCCTCGACACCGCCCTCTCCGTGCTCGTCGTGGTCGCCGCGGCCGCCGCCACGACGACCGTCGTCCTCGCCGGGCACGCCGGCTCGGCGGCGGTCTGGCACGGGCTGGCCTGAGACCTCGTCACCGGGCGATTCCGGGCCCGGGGGCAGCTGCCCGTACCCTCGTGTCGTGTCGACGCACGTGTTCTCCCCCGCCCCCTCCACGGCCGCCCCCACCGGCCTGTCCCGGCTGCTGACGCGGCTGCGCGTCCCGGCCGTGCCCCAGCGGTGGGTCATGCCGCTGCTCGTCGCCAACCTCGTCGGCGAGATCGGCATCGTGGCCACGGGCGGCATCGTGCGGCTGACCGGCAGCGGCCTCGGCTGCTCGACGTGGCCGGAGTGCCAGCCGGGGTCCTTCACCCCGGTCCGCACCCCCGCGAGCTCGTACCACGACCTCGTCGAGTTCGGGAACCGCACGCTGACCGGCGTCGTCACGGTCCTCGCGCTCGTCGCGGTGTGGGTCGTCGCCACGCACTGGCCTGAGCGCCGGCGGCTCCAGCGGGTCGCCGTCGGCGTCCTCGCCGGCATCCCGGCCCAGGCGATCCTCGGCGGCATCACCGTGCTGACCGGGCTCAACCCGTGGACCGTCATGTCGCACTTCCTGCTGTCGATGGCGCTCGTCGCGCTGTCGACGGCCCTCGTCCGCGGTGGGCTCGACGAGCAGGACGGCCCCGGCGAGGTGCTCGTGCACCCGCTGGCCCGGCGCGTCGCCCACCTCACTGCCGCGGTCGGCGCCGTGGTGCTCGTCCTCGGAACGGTCGTCACCGGCTCCGGGCCGCACTCCGGCGACGCCGACCGGCCGGCGCGCACCGGGTTCGACCCACGCTTCGTGTCGTGGATGCACGCCGACGCCGTCATGCTCTTCTGCGGCCTCGTCGTGGCGACCCTCGTGGCGGTGCGCATCACCGCGACCACCGACCGGGCCCGTCGCTCCTTCGACCTCGTCCTCGTCGTCACGGTCCTGCAGGGCCTCATCGGCTACACCCAGTACTTCACGGGACTGCCCGAGCTCCTCGTCCTGCTCCACATGATCGGCGCCGCCCTGCTCGTCACGTCGTTGACCTGGGGCGTGCTGTCGACGCGCCGCTCGCCCGTCTGAGCCCCTCGCGCCGTATGAGGCGTCGCTGCCTAGGCTGGGGCGCGTGAGCGAGCAGCCGACCCTGCGTGACGGCGATCTCGTGCTGCGCCCCTGGCGGGCCGAGGACAGCGAGGCGACCCGTCTGCTGCACGACGCCGAGATCGCCCACTGGTTCGACGTCCCCGACGTCGTGCCGCCCGCCGACGAGCACCTCGCGTGGATCGGGCGCACCCACGACGAGTGGGCCGACGACCGGTCCAAGGTGACCTTCCTCGTCGAGTGGCGCGGCGCCCCGGCGGGATCGGTCGACGTGCGTCGCTCCGAGCCGGGCGTCGGCGTCCTGTCGTGGGTCGTGTACGCGCCCTCGCGCGGACAGGGCGTGGCCTGGCGGGCCGTGCGCCTGCTCGTCGCGTGGGCCTTCGCCGAGCTCGGGCTCGAGCGCGTCGAGGCCCACGTCAACCCGGCCAACCGCGCGTCGCTGCGGACGGCGCTGCGGGCCGGGCTGCTGCGCGAGGGGCTGCTGAGGGGCAACGCGACGCTCGGCGGCGCCCGCACCGACACCGTCGTCCTCGGCCGCCGCCGCGACGACCCGGCACCCGACAGCCGCGACGGCTTCACGGCGATGCTCGACTCCACGCTG
>JAEWFB010000347.1 GCA_023389095.1 Actinomycetes bacterium | reverse complement strand
GCCCACGCGGCGCACGTGCTCGTCAAGAACGACGGCGTGCTGCCGCTCGGGGAGGACGCCGGGCGCGTCCTGCTGTCCGGGCCGTTCGTCGACGACGGCGAGGCGCTGCTCGGCACGTGGGTGCTCGACGGCCGCGGCGAGGAGGTCGCCACCCCCGGCGACGCGCTGCGCGAGCGCCTGGGCGACCGGGTCACGGTCGCCGACGGACGCTTCCCCGACGTCACGCTCCTGCAGGCGCGGGCCGCCGACACGTCGGTGCTGCTGCTCGGCGAGCACCGGTCGCGTTCGGGCGAGGCGCAGTCGGTCGTCGACATCGGCCTGCCGCCGGGGCAGCTCGAGCTGGTGCGGGCGGTGGCCGGGTACGGCAAGCCGCTCGTCGCCGTCGTGTACACGGGGCGCCCGCTCGACCTGTCGGAGGTGCTCGACCTGGCCGATGCCGTCGTCGTCGTGTGGCACCCGGGCGTCGAGGCGGGGCCGGCCCTGGCCGACGTGCTGCTCGGCGACGTCGAGCCGCACGGCCGGCTGCCGATGACGTTCCCGCTCTCGACCGGGCACATCCCGACGAGCACGCACCAGCGCCCGACCGGCCGCCTCATCCGCGCCGACGTCGACCGGCAGGAGGGCCGCTACATCGACGCGCTCACCTACCCGCGTCTGCCGTTCGGCCGCGGACTGTCTTACACGACAGTGGAGTACGGCGAGCCGAAGCTGTCCGACGCGACGCTCGCCGGTGACGCGTCGGTGGCGCTGTCGGTGACGGTGACGAACACCGGCGACCGGCCGTGCCGCGAGGTCGTGCAGCTGTACTTCCGCGACCCGGTGGCACAGGTGACGCGTCCGCTCGTCGAGCTGAGCGACTGGGCCGTCGTCGACATCGAGCCGGGCGCGTCCCGCGAGGTGCTCTTCGACGTGCGCGCCGAGCAGTTCGCCTACTACGGACGCGACCTCACCGCGCGCGTCGACGACGGCGCCATCGAGCTGCTCACCGGGCCCGACGCCGCGTGCCTGCAGTCGGTGACGCTGACGATCCAGAGCGCCTGAGCTGCTGAATCCGCCTCACCTGCCTCACCTTTCGACCTCCTGAACCCACCCAGACCACCTGAGAAGGACCATGATCCAGACGAAGGACCGACAGCTGCTCATCGGCGGGCAGCCCCGCATCGTCATGGCAGGGGAGGTGCACTACTTCCGTGTCGCGCGCGAGGAGTGGGGTCAGCGGCTCGACCTGCTCGTCGAGGCCGGCTGCGACACCGTCGCGTCGTACATCCCGTGGATCGTCCACGAGCTGCCCGACGGCTCGATCGACGTCGACGGCCGGACGCGTCCGGAGCGTGACGTCGCCGCGTTCATCGACCTCGCGGCCGACAAGGGGCTGCGGTTCCTGGCCCGGCCGGGGCCGTTCATCATGGCCGAGCTGAAGAACGAGGGCCTGCCGTACAGCGTGTACCGCGACCACCCGGAGATCGTCCCGTCGGGCTGGGACGGCGTGCCGACGACGTCGCGCACCGTCGACTACCTCGCGCCGGCCTTCCTCAAGGAGACGGGCCGCTGGTACGACGCGATCATGCCGGTGCTCGCGCCGCGGCTCGAGCCGGTCGGCGGCAACGTCGTCGGCGTGCAGCTCGACAACGAGGTGGGGATGCTCGCCTGGGTGACGAACACGCCCGACCTCACCGACGGGCTGGTCGACGCGTTCGGCGCCTTCGTGCGCGACCGGCACGGGGACGCGTCGCCGTACTCGGCCACGCCGGGATCCGACGACTGGGCCTCGCTCGTGCGCTCGCCGTCGGAGGCCGATGCTGGGGCTCTGCGCCTGGACCTGGGCCTGTTCATGCGGCGTCGGTTCGGAGAGTACGTCGCGACGCTGCGCGCGATGTGCGAGGAGCGGGACGTGCGCGACGTGCCGTTCCTGATCAACATCCACGGCACCGAGGGCGGCAACGGCGCGCCGTTCCCCATCGGCATCAGCCAGCTCGTCGACACCTACGCCGGCATCCCGGGCATGGTCTCCGGCTCGGACCACTACCTCGGCGAGGCGACGCTCAACACGATGACCGACCTCTACGTCATCAACGCCTACATGGCCGCGGTGCACGACGAGGACCAGCCGCTGACGTCGCTGGAGTTCGAGGCCGGGTCGGGCGACTACGGTGCGGGCGCGGAGATGCAGTATGACCCGTCGACGGCCGACCTCAAGACGCGGCTGTGCCTCGCCCAGGGCAACCGGCTCATCAACTACTACCTCTTCGCCGGCGGCATCAACCCGCACATGGACGAGCCGCTCGGCGACGGCAACGAGCGCGTCTCCTTCACCGGCGAGCGGCACGGCACGGCGGCACCGGTCGGGCCGGAGGGGCAGAAGGGCTACGCGTACGCGGCGACCGCGGCCGGCATCCACGCCGTCAAGGCGAACGAGCCGTGGCTGGCGCGGATGACCGAGGACCACGACGACGTGTCGCTGGGGCTGGTGCTCGACTCGTACATGACCGAGTACCACCACCCCGGCTCGGCGCTCATGACCGACGTCGTCAACGACCTGACGTCGTTCCGCGGCGCGGGCGAGCGCAAGGCGCTGGCGCGCTCGCTCCTGCTGGCCGGGTTCCGCTTCGGCGCGACGTGGCTGGAGGCGTCGGACCCGGCTGCGGGCTCGACCGTCGTCGTCGGCTCCGGGCGGTACCTGTCGGAGCGGGTGCAGTCGCGTCTCGCGGCTCACCTGCTGGGCGGCGGAAACGTCGTCCTGCTCGGACGCGTGCCGGAGCGTGACCTCGACGGCACCCCGTGCACGGTGCTGGCCGAGGCCCTCGGCGTGGTGCCCGGGCAGCTGCGTCGCGACTTCGAGCACTACTACCCGTCGCTCGTCGCGCACGGCTGGGCGGCGCCGTGGCCGGAGATGCGCGCGGGCTGGGTACAGCCGCTCGAACACCTCCGCGGCGACGTCGTGCTGACGGACCTCGAGGGCGGGGTCTGCGGTCTGGACATCCCGGTCGGCTCGGGGCGCTGCATCCTGCTGACGGCCCAGCTGCCCTCGGACCCGGCGTTCTTCGGGCGGGCCCTCTCGGCTCTGGGGGTTCGGCCGGGGCTGCGGCTGGAGACCGAGTGGCCGGGCGTGTTCGCGACGACGATGAGCGACGCTGACGGTCAGCGGACACTACACCTCATCAACACGTCGGGTACGCCCGCACGGCTGACTGTCGGGCTCGACGGTACGGCGATCGCATCCGGCGTGGAGCTCGTGCTGCCGGCGCGCAGCGGCCACATCCTGCCGCTGGGGCTGTCGGTGGGCGGGCGTCACATCGAGTGGGCCTCCGCGGAGGTCGCGTCGGTTGCCGCCGACGGCTCGGTCACCTTCCGTCCCGGCGTCGACCTCGACGCGGGAACGACCGTCGTCGTCGGCGGTGAGCACGTCCGGCTGGCGCCGGGGGAGCACGTGCTCACGTCGCACTGAGGCGAGGGGCCACGGGATCGGCCGGGATGCGAGCTCCTCGCAGCCCGGCCGATCTCTGTCGCGTGGCGATGCGTGGGCGTGGGTCTGCCCGGCCCGGGTGCAGACGGCGTCCCGGGGCGACGCCTACGGTCGATGGGCCACCAGGCCGGGTCCGGTCGGCGGCGGGCCGACCCGTGCCGACTTCCCCGCCGCCGCGCGAGGTGTCCCATGACCACGTCAACCGTCCTCCTCCCGTTCCAGCCGTCGAACATGTCCGCAGCCCAGCTCGCCGCCGTGTCGTTCCTGGCCCGCTACTCCGGGCGAACGCACAGCCTCTACGAGTTCCAGCTGCGCGACTGGTTCGCGTGGTGCGAGCGCAACGGGCTCGACCCGCTGCGCGACATCCAGCGCGCCCACGTCGAGCTGTACATCCGTCAGCTCGGCGACCGCGGCCTGATGGACTCGACGGTCGTGACGATGATGCACGGCATCCGTGGCTACTTCCGGTTCGCCCACATCGACGGGCTCATCGCCGCCGACCCGGCGGTGTACGCGCGCCTGCCCAAGGTGCACCGCGACGAGTCGCGGACACAGGGCCTGGACCGGCTCGAGCTGATCCGCTTCCTGCAGGTGGCCCAGACCATCACCGTGCACCACGGCGCGCTGGCCTTCCTGCTGGGTATCAACGCGCTGCGTGCGTCCGAGGCCGCGGCCGTCCGCATCGAGGACTACGCCGACACCCTGCGCGGCTACCGCGTCCTCCACCTGGTCGGCAAGGGGAACAAGCCCGCCACCATGCCGGTCACCGTCCCCGTGCTTCGGGCGCTCGAGGCGTGCCGCGGTACCCGGACGAGCGGTCCGCTGGTGTTGCGACCGGTCTCGGGCAAGGCGATCGACCGCCGGGACGTGTACCGGATGGTGGCCCGAATCGCACAGGTCGCCGCGATGCCCCGTCACATCAGCCCACACTCGCTCAGGCACGCCGCGATCACCAACGCCCTCGACGCCGGCGTCCCTTTGCGAGATGCGCAGATCCTCGCCCGGCATGCCGACCCGCGCACCACCGAGCACTACGACCGCGCCCGAGGAAACCTGGACCGTCATGCCGTCCACTTCCTCACCGCCTACGTCGCGGGCGTCTAGAACCGGGGCCCGCCACCCGCCACACTCCGCCCAAAAGAGGGCAGTCCTGAAAGGGGCCGCGATCTACGCCCGCATCAGCGACGACGCGGGGGGCGAAGGGCTGGGTGTCGCTCGCCAGATCAAGGACTGTCATCACTTGGTCGAGCAGTTGGGATGGATGCTCGACGGGGACCCCTACGTTGGACGGCAGAGCCACCTATGGTCGGAATTGGCTGACATCTCGCTCTGCTACCCCGAGGCGCCGTTGGTGCTCCTGTGCTGGGAGACTCCACGGCTGGCGTTGAGAGGCGAGTGTCACCGTCGCTGGGCCGCTGCTTGGTTCGAGGTTGAGCACGGGTTGCACGTGCCGGAAGCGATCTGAGTCTGCGGGGCGTCACGTTTCGTCAGAGTCGGAGTCCGTGTCGCCTGCTTGCCTATCTCGGGTGTCGTCGCTCGGGCTTGAGATAGCGCCGGTCTCGAGCCACTTCCGCAGCAACTTCGCCTGAGTGTTGCGGTCGACGTTGGCCGGGTCAATCCGGCTCGTGTTAAGCAGCGGCAACCACAGGAGGTCCGGGCTAGGAATCTCGCTACCCCCGTGCACCAGTCTGTTGCGGTCCTCATTGGAGAGACTGCTGAGAAACTCGACGTAGGCGCCTGGAGACATGGTGTCCTCCCGTCCCGACGCCCAATACCTGAGTAAGGCTCTCTCGGCAGCCGAGATGCGGGCGGTGTCATCGAGCCCCTCCTCGACCGGCTCTCCCACGCGATCGATGGTGGCTCGGTCCACAGTGGTGCTGAGGAAGTCGTTTGCGAGGTCCAGGAAGTCAGCGAGTGTGACCTGGTGATATCCGTGCGGACTGTGCTTGGCAAACTCAGTTACCAGTTCTGGCCTGGGCCCCAGGACTTCGCCTCCGAATCGCGCGAACCAGTCTTCCTTGTGGTCGGATGTCACGAAGAGCACCGGGCTCTCGCTATCCTGGGCGAAATCTAGGATCTCGGACCAGATCAAGAAATCGCCCGCTTTCCGCTCATCTGAGTCCTTGTCGGCGTCCTTATAGCCCGGCGGTATTTTTGCCTCAGATCGCCGAAGGCCCTCCTTAACGCGCTGCTCACGTACCTCCGCCGACGGGATACCGCCGACCCGAGACGATGGGAAGAGGAGATCTAAGCGCTCTCGGACAGGGTCATGCCTCTTCGCTTGGGCCACGGTGACCACATGCTGGTTCGTGAGGGCGTCCACTGACTCCTCGAAGCGTCCGACGGCGGTCCGGATTTGCTGGACCAAGCTGGGCAGCCATCCCTCGACCTCGGAGCGCACTTCCTCAGGAAGGTTGAGTCCGGCCAAGCGCCTGAGCATCTCGTCCAAGGTCCGTGCGCCGTAGATGGCTCTGACCTGTTCGTAATTGGCTGCCTGTTGAGCAACGACTCCGAGCCGGTTGCGCTGGTACTCGAGGCCGGCCTGATATGGCAGCCATAGCCGGTCCTGCACCTTGTCGAAGACGCCGAGGACCTGCTCCCGCTCGCTAGCGGGTAGACGGTAGAGGCCCAGCAGCACGTTGGCGTCAGGGACGACGGTGGCGTGGGTCATCAACCGCCGTAGACCATCCTGATCCGGTCTGTAGTACTGGCCGAAGACGTCGCGCACTCTGACTCTCCTCCTGGGCACTCTCATGTTGTCGAAGGACTGCGTGCGACCGTACTGGACTTCATCTAGTTCCACGCCGCATCTAAGGGCGCAAGATCCGTCGGCCTGCCAGCCACGGCACGGTCGTCGTTGTTGGTCGAGCATGCTGTCCGCGCAGTGTCGTACGGTCAG
>JAEWFB010000329.1 GCA_023389095.1 Actinomycetes bacterium | reverse complement strand
GTCGCTGGGAGGCGTCGCATGAAGAACCGTCCCCGCGGCGGACTGGGCCGAGGGCTCGGCGCCCTCATCCCTACCGGCCCGGTACCGGGCGCTGAACCGGCGGCCACCGAACCGGACTCGTCGCCGGCTGCCGCGTCGCCGGCGGCTCCGGCCGCTGGTGCGACTGCTGCCATCACCGGTGGCGTCGCAAGCACCCCGTCGCCGGCCGCCGAGCCCGAGCCGCAGCTGAGCCCGGTGCCCGGCGCGCGCTTCGCGGAGATTCCGGTCGACGCGATCGTGCCGAACCCGAAGCAGCCCCGGCACGTCTTCGACGAGGAGGCGCTGGAGGAGCTGAAGACCTCGATCCAGGAGGTCGGCTTCCTCCAGCCGATCGTGGTCCGCCAGCTCGACCCCGACAAGTTCGAACTCGTGATGGGCGAGCGGCGCTGGCGTGCCGCCCATGCGGTCGGCCGGGAGACCATCCCCGCCATCGTCCGGGACACCAAGGACGACGCGATGCTCCGGGACGCGCTCCTGGAGAACATCCACCGCGCCAACCTCAACCCGCTCGAAGAGGCGGCGGCGTACCAGCAACTGCTGGAGGAGTTCGGCGCCACACACGAGGAACTGGCCCGGCGGATCGGCCGCAGCCGTCCGCAGATCTCCAACACGATCCGGCTGATGAACCTGCCGCCCGCCGTGCAGCGCCGCGTCGCCGCCGGTGTTCTCTCCGCCGGTCACGCCCGGGCTCTGCTCAGCCTCGACAACGCCGAGGCGCAGGAGGCACTCGCCGAGCGGATCGTCCGCGAAGGCATCACCGTACGCGGCGCCGAAGAACTCGTGCACCTGGCGCTCGCCGAGGAGCCGGCGAAGTCGGCCGCTGCCAAGCGCCGGCCGAAGCCGCACGCCCCGGCGCTCACCGATCTCGCGGACCGGCTCTCCGACCGGTTCGACACCCGGGTGAAGGTCGACATCGGCCGCAGCAAGGGCAAGATCACGATCGAGTTCGCCACCGTCGACGACCTGGAGCGGATCGTCGGGATCATCGGCATGGGCGAGGACGGGACGCCCGAGGCGTAGTCCTTACTTCTCCGGTTGTCGATCCGGCCGCATCCCGATGAGGGGATGCGGCCGGATCTGTATCCGGGTTGGTTCGGTGCCGCTCGCTCGTTCGGGCGGCGGAGTTGGGTCGTGGCGATTCCGGTCGACGGAGAGAACGACCACTCGGAAGTCATCGCCGTTTCCGTCGACGGGCCGGACTGCCCGGTGCCGATGGTGCTCACTGAAGGCCCAGGGCGCCCTCCCGCGCTGACGCGGCCGAAGTGGGCGGGAGCGTCGGGTTGCACCCGCTAGGGTGCTGTCGCGCTTCGCTCCGCGTTTCACGTGAAACGGGGACCGGTGACTGGGAGATGGGGCGCGGGTGAACCCACTCTCCGCGCTGCTGATTGGTGGCACGCCGCGCGCCCGAGCGCTGAGCGGCCGAGCATGCGAGGGGGAGTGCGCAAAAGTGCCGAGGGCCGCCATCGGCGGTGACGAGTCGGTGCGCGCCTACTTCGCTGGTCTGGCAGGAGGCTGGCGGCTCAGACGGAAGCCGTTCCTTGAACGACTCGAGCTTTCGCGCGAAACACCCCGTCTAGCCGCCCTGCTGGTGTCGCCGACCGATCGAACGCGAACCGGTTCTGCGCCCGAAAGCGCGTCGAGCCGTCGTGCCGCCGTGCCGTCAGGCCGCCGTGGCGTGAAGCCGTTGGAGCCGTCGGACCGGCGACCGCCGCGCCGCCCTGCCCGGGCCAGCGTGCCGGCCTGTCCCAGGGTGACGTGGTCTCGGTCCGACAAGCCCTGAGCCAGGGCACGGGCGAACGGAGGATGACCACGCTGGTGGGCCGCAGGGCTGAGCACACCCGGCCGTGGCGGTCGCGCGGGAGTCGCTAGGAAGAGCCCGATCCGATCGCGCATGTGAACGATCCAGGCGCATTGAGCCGCGCTCCGCCGAACGGGGAGCGCCGACCGAGGGTCGCTGAGCCGCGGAGTGCCGAACCGCGCAATGCCGAACCAGGGAGTGCCCAATCGGAGAGCGGCCGCACCGGGGACCGCCGAACCGGAACCGCCGAGCCGAGGACTCTCGCGAGGAGCCCGGGCAGCGGGCCGAGGCGTGCGGCCCGGCTCAGCATTCCCGGGGACGGCTTCCCGTTGGGTCCTTGGCGCCCCCCTCGAATGACCTACCAACTCTCTGCGCACCGGACCGGGTGGTCGCAGACTCCAGGGCGGCGAGCCCGATCAGCGACCGCCCGGGAACCCCGAGGCCGTGTGGCCCGCTCGGGCTCGGCCGGTCGACTCGGACCCGCCTGCTGTTTCACGTGAAACGCGGCGACGCCCCGACCCTCATCTGATCGAGTCCCGGCTGTCCGAGTACAAGCGATGAGGCGCGGTGCCGGCGGCCATGAGCCGAGCGGTGATCGGCCCGGCTCGAGATCCGCGCGGACCGGTCCGTTCCCAACGAACAACCGCCGGATGGTTCGCCTGTCGACTTACCTTCCGCCCGTCGCCCCGCGGCGCCTCGTTCGATCGGCGGCACCCGCCGAGGCTCAGTCACGGTACGAGGCCGGCCGGGCGTCAGCGCGCCGAGTCACCGAGCCGAGAAGCGCGCCGACGCGCAACCGCCGTTTCACGTGAAACGGCTACGAGGAGCCGCCGACACCCGGTGCGGATCGGTCGCCGGATCGTTGGAAGAACGGGCCCGGAGATACTCGAGGTTATCCACAGCGGTTGTCCACAGGCGCTCCCCGTTTCACGTGAAACGAAGCGAGGAAACCCTTGCTGAGCAGTGCATGACGCGCTGTGCTGGTGATCTCGTCAGCCTGTGGACAACGCGGTGGACAACCGGTGGGCGGCCAGTGGAACAGGTAGGGACAGGCGTCGCCAACTCGGTTAGGGTCAGCGTCGTGCCGGACACCCCTCCCTCAGTTCCCGACTTCACCCAGTGGCCGTCCTTCCCCTTCGAGGGCGATCTCCGCGTCAAGCAGCTCGACGAGCCCGTGCCGTTCGAACCTCCCCGCCGTGGCGAGGCGGACCGGGAGTGCACCGCCTGCAACGCGCCCGACGAGGCGTACATCTGGGTCGGTGAGCGGTGGCGCGTCCGCGCCATGGACCGGCCCACCGGCCTGC
>JAEWFB010000280.1 GCA_023389095.1 Actinomycetes bacterium | reverse complement strand
GACATCCTCGTGACCGCGCCCCTATCGTCGACGCCAGGTCAAGAGTGTCAGCGACAAGCCCCGGCTCGCTGGCCAGCAACCCTCCTCCGCGGTGGGGTGCTCCGGGTGACGACCAGGCCGCCCTCGGTTGGTTTCGACGAGGTCGGCAAGCGCGGACCTGCACCGGGTGGGTCCCAGGACCCACGAGGAGCACTGCCATGTCGGCCCTTCCCAGCACCACGACCCTCTGTGGCGGCGGGCCCGCGCCCGTTCTGCGCACCCGCGCCCTCCGCGTCGTCGCGGACGCCGAGGCCCTGCCACGCGTCGTCGGCGCCGACCTGCGCGTGCCCACCACCGCCGGCGAGGTGGCCTACGCCAACCTCGACCACGCCGCGTCGACGCCGGCGCTGCAGACGGTCAAGGACGCCGTGGACCGCGCGCTCGAGACGTACTCGTCGGTGCACCGCGGCGCCGGGTACGCCTCGCGCCTCACGAGCGCCTGGTACGAGCAGGCCCGCGACGAGGTGGCCCGCTTCGTCGGCGCCCGCGAGGACGACGAGGTCGTCTTCACCCGCACGACGACCGACTCGTGGTCGGTCCTGGCCCACGCCCTGCCGAGCCGTGCGGTCGTCTTCGTCTTCGGCAGCGAGCACCACTCGACGCTGCTGCCCTGGGGCCGTTCGCGCACCGTGCGCCTGCCGATCCCGCAGGGCACGGACGACGCCCTCGACCTGCTCGACGAGGCCCTCGCCGAGCACCCGGGCAAGCACCGGCTCGTCGTGCTCGCGGCAGCCTCGAACGTCACCGGTGAGGTGTGGCCGGTCGAGCGTTTCGCCCGCCTCGCCCACGAGCACGGCGCCCGGATCGCCGTCGACGCCGCGCAGCTGTCGGCCCACCGCCGCATCGACCTCGCTGCCTGGGACGCCGACTGGGTCGCCTTCTCCGGCCACAAGACCTACGCGCCCTTCGGCGCCGGCGTCCTCGCCGGTCGTCGCGACTGGCTCGACGCCGGCGCCCCCTACCTGCCCGGCGGCGGCGCCACGGCGTCGGTCACCGAGACCGGCACGGTCTGGGCCACCGGGCCGGCACGCCACGAGGGCGGAAGCCCGAACGTCGTGGGCGCCATCGCCCTCGCCGCCGCCTGCGCCACCATCGAACGCCACCGCGAGGCCATCGAGGCCCACGAGGAGGCCCTGCTCGAGCGGCTGCGCACCGGCCTGGAGGCCGTGCCCGGCGTCGACGTCCTGTCCCTCTTCGGCGACGACCACGACCGCGTCGGCGTCGTCGCCTTCACCGTCGCCGGCTTCGAGCCCTCGCTCGTGTCGCAGGTGCTCTCGGTCGAGCACGGCATCGGGGTGCGCGACGGCAAGTTCTGCGCCCACCTGCTCGTCGACGAGCTGCTCGAGGACCCGTGGGGCGAGCGGCCCGAGACGGCCGTGCGCGCCAGCGTGGGCCTGGGCAGCACGGCCGAGGGCGTGCAGCGTCTCGTCGACGCGGTCGCCGGCCTCGTCGCCGAGGGCCCGTCGCGGACGTGGACCCGCACCGCCGCCGGCTGGACCGTCGAGGGGACCGACCCGCGTGACGTCGAGGTCGAGCGCCCCTGGTGATGACCCCGCAACACACCGAGTAGTCGCCAACCCGTTCGGGTTATTCCAAGCACGGTTGGCAGCTACTCGGTGTGTTGCGGTTCTCAGGGGGCGGCGCGCTCTGGTCGCGGATCGACGCAGTGCGCCGGTCAGCGCTTGGCCGACAGCGAGTACGACGCCCAGACGGCGGCGTGGTCGGTGCGGTTGAACGCCACCTGCCCGGCGTCGACGACGACGAGGCCCCGGCTCAGCTGGTGGTCGAGCGCGACGTAGGGCGGGATGCGGTGCCCCTCGAAGGGCCAGGTGCGCACCCAGCCGTTGCCGGCCGCCACCTGGGCGTCGACGAGTCCCTCGGCGAGCCGGCGGAACACGGGGTGACCGGACGAGGCGTTGAAGTCACCGGCGAGCACGAGCGGCTCGGTCGTCGGCTGGCCCTGCACCCACGTGGTCAGCGACGTCAGGCCGGCGTGCCAACGGTCCGTCTGGTAGCGCAGGGGTGGCGGCGGGTGCACGGCCCGCAGCTTCACCCGCCCGACGGGCGTCGTCACGTCGACGACGGGCTGGAGGCTGTCACCGTCGGGGCCGACCCCGTCGTCGAGCACGGTCAGGGGGAAGCGCGACAGGACGAGCGTGCCGACGACACCCTCCCGCGCTTGGCCGGCACGCTGGGTGAAGAACGTCCGCGCGCCGGCGTCGTCGATGTCGGTGACGGCCTCCGGGGTCGCCTCGAGCAGCACGAGCACGTCGACCGCGTGGTACCGGACGGCGTCCATGAGCTGCTGCGGGTTCGCGTGCCCGTCGTTGAGGTTCAGCGACATCACCGTGAGGTCGGCCTCGGCCTTGGGGTGGGTGCTCGACGACCACGCCGGGACCGCGACGACGAGCGCCGCGACCATGGCCACGACGATCGGGACCGCGACGACCCACCGCCGCAGGAGCATCGCCGCGACCGCCAGCAGCACGAGACCGATCACGACGAGCGGGGCGGTCGTCTGGAGCACGACCACGGGGTACACGGTCGTGTCGAGCCAGCGCAGCGCCGCCACGGCAAGGAGCCCCACGAACGCCACGAGCAGCGCGACGTCGGCAACGCGCCGCCAACGGCGACGCACCACCGCGTCCCCGGTGTGTTCGGTCACCGGTGGCTCAGGCCTGCAGGACGACGGGGATGATCATCGGCCGGCGGCGGATCTTGCCCCCGACCCAGGACCCGACCGCGCGGCGCACGATCTGCTGCAGCTGCTGGTCGTCGCGGACCCCGTTGGCCACGGCCTCCTCGATGGCCCGCTCGACCTTGGGGATGACCTGCTGGAAGATCTCGTCGTCCTCGACGAACCCGCGCGCCGTGATCTGCGGGCCGCTCGCGATCTTGCCGGTGGCCGAGTCGATGACGACGATGCACGAGATGAAGCCCTCGTCGCGCAGGATGCGCCGGTCCTTGAGCAGCGCTTCGTCGGCCCCGCCGACGCTGCTGCCGTCGACGTACACGTAGCCGCAGTCGACGACACCGACGACCGACGCCTTGCCGTCGACGAGGTCGACGACGACGCCGTCCTCGGCGAGCACGACGTGCTCCTCGGGGACGCCCGTCTGCATCGCGAGGCGGCCGTTGGCCCACATGTGCCGCCACTCGCCGTGCACCGGCATGACGTTGCGCGGCTTGACGATGTTGTAGCAGTAGAGCAGCTCGCCCGCGCTCGCGTGGCCCGAGACGTGCACCTTGGCGTTGCCCTTGTGCACGACGTTGGCGCCGAGGCGCATCAGGCCGTTGATGACGCGGTACACGGCGTTCTCGTTGCCGGGGATGAGGCTGCTCGCGAGGAGCACGGTGTCGCCGGGGCCGACGTCGATGCGGTGCTCGCGGTTGGCCATGCGGGACAGCGCCGCCATCGGTTCGCCCTGGGAGCCGGTGCAGATGAGCACGACCTCCTCGTCGGGCATGTCGTTGACGCGCTTGATGTCGACGAGGATGTCCTCGGGCACGTGGAGGTAGCCGAGGTCGGCGGCGATGCCCATGTTGCGCACCATCGAGCGGCCCACCATCGCCACCTTGCGCCCGGCCTTGGCCGCCGCGTCGAGCACCTGCTGGACACGGTGCACGTGGCTGCTGAAGCAGGCCACGATGATCCGGCGCTCGGCGTGCCGGAACACCTTGTCGATGGCCGGGGCGATCTCGAGCTCGGGCGTGGTGAAGCCGGGGACGTCGGCGTTCGTCGAGTCGGTCAGGAAGAGGTCGACGCCCTCCTCCCCCAGCCGCGCGAAGGCACGCAGGTCGGTGAGGCGGCCGTCGAGCGGCAGCTGGTCCATCTTGAAGTCGCCGGTGTGCAGCAGGGTCCCGGCCTCGGTGCGCACGAACACGGCGAGCGCGTCGGGGATGGAGTGGTTGACCGCCACGAACTCGAGGTCGAAGACGCCGAGCCGCTCGCGCTGGCCCTCCTTGACGGCCAGCGTGAACGGCTTGATGCGGTGCTCCTTGAGCTTGGCCTCGACCAGCGCGAGGGTCAGCGTGGAGCCGATGAGCGGGATGTCGCCCTTGAGGCGGAGCAGGTACGGCACGGCACCGATGTGGTCCTCGTGCCCGTGCGTCAGGACGATGGCCTCGATGTCGTCGAGACGGTCCTCGATGTAGGTGAAGTCCGGGAGGATGAGGTCGACGCCCGGGTGGTGGTCCTCGGGGAAGAGGACGCCGCAGTCGATGACGAGCAGGCGGCCCTTCGTCTCGACGACGGCCATGTTGCGACCGACCTCGCCGAGCCCGCCGAGCGCGACGACCCTCAGGCCGTTGTCGGGGAGGGCGGGTGG
>JAEWFB010000224.1 GCA_023389095.1 Actinomycetes bacterium | reverse complement strand
CGACGCCGACGACCCGTACGTCATGCCGCACGTGCGCGACGCGGTCGCCGACGCCTTCACCCGCGCGCGCGTCACGCTCGAGGACGTCGACGGGTTCGAGGTGCACGACTGCTTCACCCCCACCGAGTACCTCGCCATCGACCACATCGGGCTCACCGGGCCCGGCGAGTCGTGGAAGGCGGTCGAGGACGGCTCGATCGAGCTCGGCGGCCGCCTGCCGGTCAACCCGGGCGGCGGGCTCATCGGCGGCGGTCACCCGGTCGGCGCCACCGGCGTCCGGATGCTCGTCGACGCCACCCGGCAGGTCGGCGGTGCGGCGGGGGAGTACCAGGTCGAGGGCGCGCGTACCTTCGGCACCCTGAACTTCGGCGGCAGCACGGCCACGACGGTCGCGCTCGTCGTCGGCGCAGTGCAAGGAGACTGACATGGACGTCGAGATCGTCGGCCGGATGCTGTCGACGCTGCCCGAGGACGACGACCATCCCTACCGCACCGGCCCGTGGCGGCCGCAGACCACCGAGCTCGTCGCCGACGACCTCGAGGTGGTCCAGGGCGAGGTCCCCACCGACCTCGACGGCGTCTACCTGCGCAACACCGAGAACCCGGTGCACCCGTCGCTGAAGAACTACCACCCCTTCGACGGCGACGGCATGGTGCACGTGGTCGGGTTCCGGGAGGGAAAGGCCTTCTACCGCAACCGGTTCGTGCGCACCGACGGGTTCCTCGCCGAGCAGGAGGCCGGGCAGGCCCTGTGGGCCGGGCTCGCCGAGCCACCGTACCTGTCGCTGCGCGAGCACGGCTGGGGCGCGCGGGGGCGGATGAAGGACGCGTCGAGCACCGACGTCGTCGTGCACCGGGGCACCGCCCTGACGAGCTTCTACCAGTGCGGCGACCTCTACCGCCTCGACCCGACCACGGCCGAGACCCTCGGCAAGGCGACGTGGAACGGCCGCTTCCCCTTCGACTGGGGCGTGTCGGCCCACCCGAAGGTCGACGACCGCACCGGCGAGCTGCTCTTCTTCAACTACGCCAAGGACGCGCCGTACATGCACTACGGGGTCGTCGACGCGTCCGACGAGCTCGTGCACTACATCGACGTGCCGCTGCCCGGCCCGCGGCTGCCGCACGACATGGCCTTCACCGAGAACTACGTCGTGCTCAACGACTTCCCCCTTTTCTGGGAGCCGGAGGCCCTGCGGCACGGGGCGCACGTGGCACGCTTCCACCGTGACCTGCCGAGTCGCTTCGCCGTCGTGCCGCGCCGCGGGCAGACGCGCGACATCCGGTGGTTCGAGGCCGACCCGACGTACGTGCTGCACTTCGTCAACGCCTATGAGGACGGCGACACGATCGTTCTCGACGGCTTCTACCAGGGCGACCCGTCGCCGCGCGACAACGGCATGGGCAACCGCTGGGAGCGGGCATTCCGGTTCCTGGCCCTCGACCGGATGCAGTCGCGGCTGCACCGCTGGCGCCTCGACCTGCGCACCGGCCTGGTCCGCGAGGAGCAGCTCTCCGACAGCATCACCGAGTTCGGCATGATGAACGGCACCTACGCCGGGGGCGACTACCGGTACGCGTACGCCGCGACGGGCAAGCCGGCATGGTTCCTCTTCGACGGCCTCGTCAAGCACGACCTGCGCACCGGCCGCGAGGAGCGCTACGCCTTCGGCGACGACGTGTTCGGCAGCGAGACCGCGATGGCGCCCCGCGTCGGCAGCACCGGCGAGGACGACGGCTACCTCGTCACCCTGACCACCGACATGCGGGCCGACGCGTCCTTCTGCCTCGTGCTCGACGCGTCGCGCGTGTCCGACGGGCCGGTGTGCACGCTGCGCCTGCCCGAGCGCATCTCGAGCGGCACGCACTCCACGTGGGCTCCCGGCGCCGAGCTGCGCCGCTGGCGCGAGACCGACCGGGCGGCCGATGCCATCGGTCTCTGAGCGTCTCGTGCCGCGTCCTGCCGACGCCGACGTGCCCGGTGGCCCCGTGCCGCCCGGACCGCTCGCCCCGCCGGCCCTGCCGACGCAGCCGGGCGATGCCCCGACGCGGCTCGAGCGCGGCGCGACCAACTCGATCGGGCGGATGCTCGGTCTCGTCGGCGACGAGTGGACGCTGCTCATCCTGCAGCGCGCCCTGCGCGGGGTGACGCGGTATGGGCAGTTCCTCGAGCAGCTGCCGATCTCCAACGCCGTGCTCACCGCGCGTCTCGCGACGATGGAGCGCGAAGGGGTGCTGACCCGCGTCGTGTACCAGCAGCGGCCGGTGCGGGCCGAGTACGTGCTCACGGCGCGCGGCCGGGCGATGTGGCCGATCCTCATCGCCATCTGGGAGTGGGAGCGACGCTGGGTCACCCGGCACGCGCAGACGCTGCCCGACATGGAGCACACGACGTGCGGTGCGCACTTCTCGCCACTGCTGCAGTGCACGACGTGCCGGGCCACCGTGACGATCCGTGACGTCCAGGGCCGCTTCGGCCCGAGCGGCTCGTGGCAGCGGTCCGTCCCGGGGGGCTCGACGCGCCGCCGGCCGGCCACCGAGGCCCGCACCGACGCCGGGCTGTTCCCCGAGACGATGACGATCTTCGGCAACCGGTGGTCGGCGGCCATCACCGGTGCGGCGCTGCGCGGCATCCGACGCTTCGGCGACTTCGCGGAGGCCCTCGGGGCGCCACCCGCCGTCGTCGCCGAGCGGCTGCGCGCCTTCACCGACATCGGTTTCCTCGCGGCGGTGCCGGGCGGGCGCGCCGACCGGTTCGAGTACCGCCTCACCGACAAGGGCCGCGCCTTCTACCCGCCCGTCGCGCTCGCGCTCGAATGGGCCGAGCACTGGTACGCCGACCCCGAGGGCCCGGCCCTCGTGCAGCGGCACCTGGCGTGCGGTGCCACCCTGGCGGTGCGCCTCGCGTGCGACGCGTGCGGAGAGCTGCTCCACGGCAGCGACATCGGCGTGGTCCCCCGGGGCGCGGCCGGGCCACGGCGACCGAGCCTCACCTAGCCCACTCCGGCTGCCACCACCCCGCCCACCCCGGCCACCCCGGTCCGGCGAGCCCGAGCCCCTCCGACCCGACAGGAGCCACCGATGGCGATCGCACGAGGACTGCACCCGGACGACAAGGTCGCCGACTACCGGGCGCGCGGGTGGTGGACCGACGACACCCTCGACGGCCTGTTCCGGCAACGCGTCGCCGAGCGGGGCGACGCGCTCGCCGTCGTCGACCCCGCCAACCGCGACGCGCTGACCGGGTCGGCCCCGCGACGCCTGAGCTGGGC
>JAEWFB010000177.1 GCA_023389095.1 Actinomycetes bacterium | reverse complement strand
GCCTCGTCGAGCGCGGCGGCCTCGAGGGCCGCGGACCGGCTCCGCCGACGCAGCCAGCGGCGTCGGTGCCCGTGCGGGTAGCTGACGAGCCCGACCACGGGCCAGCCGAGGGCCTCGACGAGCGCCCGCGTCCGCTCGATCGCCGCCGAGGACACCTGGTCCGGCGAGAGCACGACGAGGACGGGCCGCTCGCCCGGCTCGGCCCACTCGCGGCCGAGGACCTGCACGGCGAGCCGGTGGTCGACCTTCCCGCTCTGGGGCCCGAGCAAGGGCGCGAGCGACCGGGCCCACGCCTCCTCGCGGGGGTCGACGAGGACGAGGAACAGCTGGGTGGCGTCGTAGCGGCGCGCGAGCAGGGCGAGCCGGTCGGCGATCGGGCCGGCGGCCCCGAGCGTGCTCGGCGCCAGGTCGCGGCGGGGCAGGTAGCCGACGTGCGGCACCCCGAGCGTGCGGGCGATGACCCGCGGCGACGGCAGCTTCGGCCGGAACGCCTCGAGGACGGCCGCGAGGCCGACACCGAAGAGGGCACCGAGGAGCGCCACGAGCACGGCACGCTGGTAGAGGTGCGCCGGCAGCGGGATCGTCGGCTCGCGGACCGGGTCGAGCAGCACGGCGCGCGAGGTCGTCACCGTCGACAGGTCGAGGTCGGACAGCTGGCGCTCGAGCTCGCCCTGGGTCGTCGTCAGCGACGTCAGCTGGGCCTGGAGGGCGAGGACGCCGTTCGGCGTGGCCCCCGGCATGCGCCGGACGAGGGCCTGGCGCTGCTTGGCGATGGCGTCGAGCTGGTGCTGCACGTCGGTGCGGCGCTGGACGACGGCCGGCTGGTCGCCGACGTTGGAGAAGTCGATGACGTCCTGGGTCAGCGAGTTCGCGATGATCGCGGCCCGCTTGGGCGAGGTGTCGGTGACCGCGATCTCCATGACGGGCGAGACGCCCACGCGGCGCACGTCGATGTTGTTGGCGGCGAAGGTGGCCACGTCGGTCTGCAGGCCACCCTTGTCGAGGGCCTGGCGCACGACGCCCGGGCTCGTCGCGATGCCGAGCACCCGCTGGCTCGTGGCGTCCGCCTGCACGTTCGAGGCAGCCAGCTCGCTGCCCATCTGGATGCGGGCCACGGCCTCGTAGCTGTTGGGCTGGTTGCTGCCGATGTACCAGGCCGCACCGAAGGGCAGCAGGATGCAGAGCAGGATGACCAGCCAGTGGCCGCGGATGACCCGGCCGAATGCCTCGTCGATCGTCATGATCCCCCCAGGAACCGTGTACGTGTCGGGGCAGGGGGCCCCGCGAACTCCCTTACGACGCTAGGTGCGCCCGCGCGCTGTCACATCGCTCCCGCAACGGACGCGCGCCTACGTCAAACGCATGACTCCCCGTCCCGCCGGCGGGTCGCCGGCGGGTCGCCGGTGCGACGACCGGGCGCGACCCGAGCGGGGGGTTTGCTCGGGCCGCGCCCTGGGCGGCCGGGACGTCGCTCCCCGGGGGGAGTGAGGGGTGGACGGCGTCCCGGTCGCGCCTCGTGGCCGGAGGTGCAGTGGTGCACGCACCGGCGGCAGGGGCTAGACCTTCTTGCTCACGGTGACCGACGCGCTCTGGCCGACGTCGTCGGTCACGGTGACCTTCAGCTGGTAGGTGCCCTTCTTCGTCAGGGAGCAGGTGGCGCTCGATGCCGAGGTCGGGCCGATCACGATGCCGTTCCCGCACGCGTAGGTGTAGGTCAGGGGCCGCTTCTCCGGGTCGGTCGAGCCGGAGGCGTCGAGGGTGGCGACCGTGGGCGCGGTCGGGCTCGACAGGGTGACGACGAGCCTGGCCGTGGGGGGCTTGTTCGAGGCGATCGTCAGGGTGAGGACCCCGCTCGTGGCCTTGTTGCCGGCGTCGTCGGTGACCGTGACCGTGGCCTTGAACGAGCCGCCCGACGGGTAGCTGCACGTCGCCTGCGGCGAGGGCTGGGGCCCGACGCTCGTGCCGTTGCCGCACGCGAACGTGTAGGTCAGCGGGCGCCCCTCCGGGTCCTTGGACGCCGAGGCGTCGAAGGTCGCGGTGGTCGGGGCCATCGCCGCCGGTGGGGTCACGAGCACGAGCGAGGCGGTGGGCGCCTTGTTCGCGGCCGCGGCGACCGTCACCTTCGCCGGCGTCGAGGTGAGGCCGCTGACGCTGCTGCGCGCCGTCACCTGGGCCGTCAGCGAGCCGGACTTCGTGTACGTGCACGTCGCGGTCGGCGAGGTCTGCGGTGCGAGCGTCGTGCCGTTGCCGCAGACGAAGGTGTACGTCAGCGTCCCGCCGGCCGGGTCGCTCGAGGCCGAGGCGTCGAGGGTCGTCGAGAAGGGCACGACGCCGGAGGCCGGGGTGACCGTCAGGGCCGCGCTCGGCGCCACGTACGGCGCCAGCACCGAGACGGCCGTGGTGGCCGACGAGGCGAGGCCGAGCTGGTCCACGACGCGCACGGAGGCGGTGTAGCTGCCTGCCGTCGAGTACGTGCACGAGGCGGTGGCGCCGGCCTGCGGGCCGACGGTCCTGCCGTTGCCGCACGTGAAGGTGTACGCCGCGATGGGGCTGTCGCCGGTGGTCGATCCGGACGCCGACAGCTGGACGGTCACCGGGGCGTGGCCACCGGTGGCGGGGGTGGCCGACAGCGCCGCCGTCGGCCCGGTCAGCTGGAGCGAGCCGTGGTACTCGAGGGCGCCCCGGTCACCGTAGGCGGGGGTGCCCGCGCCCGTGTCGGCGATGGGAGGGACGTCCACGGGCGCGACACCGTCGTGGTCGGTGGGCGAGGCCTCGGCGTAGCCGAGGTCGGCGCTGTCGACGGCCGGCGACGTGATCGTCAGGGCCAGGTTGCGACCCGCCTGGTCGACGAACCGCGGGGCACCACCGAGGTCGTTCGCGCCCTGGCCGCTCGCGGTCCGGAAGGCGGCCACGGTCGTGTACGGTGCCGAGTTCCACTCGTAGAGAGGCCCGCCCGCGGTCTGGTACACGAGGTTGCGGTCGACGGTCGACCCGGGCGACGACTTCTCGTCGAGGCGGATGTTGCCGATGGTCCGGGTGCTGCCCACGGCGTTGTCGACGCTGACGTTGTCGGCCACGAGGGAACCGGAGCAGCCGCCCTCGAGGTTGATGCCGGCCGTGTTGTTGCCGACGACGGTGTTGCCGACGACGTGGTCGCCGACCGAGCTGAGGCAGTCGATGCCGTGGTCGCCGTTGTCGTAGGAGATGTTGCGCCGCACGATCGCGCCGTCGGACCCGGTGTAGATCTCGATCCCGGAGTCCTGGTTCGCGTACGTCGTGTTGCGCTCGACGAGGGCCCCGGTGGAGCTGAGGCTGACGTCGATGCCGTTGGCGAGGCGCTGCGTCGGCTGGACGTTGTCGTGGCTGACGTTGTCGGCGACCGTGGCGCCGGTGCTGCTCTGGATGCTGATGCCGTGGTAGCCGTTCGAGGCGCTCGTGCTGCCCGACACGACAGCATCGGGGCTCGTGGCGATGCGGATGCCGATCGAGCCGTTGGTGCTCGTCGTCGCCCCGGACACCCGGGTGCGGCTCGAGCGGTCCGAGGAGATGCCGTAGCTCGAGGCGAGGGTCGCCCGGGCCGAGGAGACCGTGACGTCCGACGCGTCCTGGATGCTGACGCCGACGACGTTCTGTCCCTGCGTCGTGAAGCCGTCGAGGACCACCGACCTCGCGCTCCACAGCTTGAAGCCGTAGGACCGCGTCGAGGCCTCGAGGGTCGTGCCTGACGCCGGGTTGGCGCCGCCTGCGTCGACGTAGAGGGTGCTCGTGGTGGCGTCGTAGAAGAACGTCCCCGGCGTGGTCGTCGTGGCGCTCGAGGCGGCGGCGAGCCGGGCGCCGCCGCGGAACACCTGGGTGACGGGCGACGCCGAGACGACGGTTGCCTGCCACGCGGTGGTGGACGTCGCGGTCCACAGCGAGGTCGAGCCGAGGTCGGTCGTGCCGAGCACGCGCACGGCCCCGTTGGCGCGGAAGGTGAGCGGCGCGGTCGGCATGCCGGTCCGCGCCGGCGTCACCTGCTCGCGGTAGTCGCCCGACTCGACGACGACGGTGTCACCCGCGAGGGCGACCGCGGCGGCGCGGCTGATCGAGCAGAACGGCGTCGTCGTGCCGTCGGCGCCGTCGGAGCACGACGCGTTGCCGCCGTCGACGTGGTAGGTGACGGTCGGCCGGTCGGTCAACGTCACGGGCACGACGGCCGTGCCGGTCAGCCCGCCGGAGTCGGCGACCGTGACGGTGACGACGGCCGTGCCGGTCGCCACGAAGTCGTGGGTGGCCACCGGGGAGGCCTGTGGGCCGACGACGGTGCCGTCGCCGAAGTCGAAGGTGTAGGTGGCGATGCCCTGGGCGTCCACGTCGCTCGAGCCGCGGGCATCGGCGGTCACCGTGACGGCCGGCGGCACCTGCCCGGTCGTCGCGGACAGCACGAGGGCGGCGTGCGGCGCGTTCGTCGCCTGG
>JAEWFB010000172.1 GCA_023389095.1 Actinomycetes bacterium | reverse complement strand
GTCCTCGTTCGCCGCGTTGACGGCGGCCAGCCAGGCGGTCACCTGGGCGTCGGTCAGGTCTTCCAGCCGGACCAGCACGGTGCCCTGCGGCACGCTGGCGCGGTCCATCACCAGGATCCGGGACGTGATGATCGGGATGATCGAGTAACCCAGGTCCCACTGGGTCTCCTGGAACTCGGCCACCCGGTCGATGTACTGCGAGTGGGCGGTGCCGGTGACCTGGACCAGCTCGTCGAACCCGTCGAAGATCACCACGACTGTGGTGTGCTGGGTGGCCCGGCGCAGGTCCGCCCAGCGGATGCGCTCGTCCATCACCTGCTCGATCGCGGCCTCGATCTGCTCGGTCGGCGACGTGTCCCCGGACATCCGGCGCAGCGGCACCACTATCGCGGTGAAGCGGGTCGCCGGTAGCCGGGCCGCGATCACCCGGGTCAGCAGCGTCTTGCCGGCTCCTGGCTGGCCGAGGAGCAGCAGCGGACGGTGCAGGCTCGCCGGGTCGGTCAGGTACCTGGAGAGGAACCCGACGAGGTCACCCCGGCGCGGCTGGTCGTCCCACCAGGCCTCCCGCTCCGGAGAGGTGTGCTTGCCGTACTCGGCGGCCCGGAAGTCGGGGCTGATGAAGCCGCTGTCCACGTTCGGCAGTCGCAGGTGGAAGTCGACGTCCTTGATCCGCAGCAGCGGCTGCCGGAACACCGCCGAGAGCGAGCCGGTGAGCCGGTCGAGGGATTCACGGAGCAGGTCGGGCCGGTCGGCGGCGACCGGCCCGGACAGCTCGGCGAGGTTGCGGTAGAGCTGCGCCAGCGCGTCGAGCCTGGCCGAGACCTCCGTGGTCAGCGTGCGGTTGTCTCTCAGGTTGTGCTCGATCGCCTCCCGCATCATCCGGAACCCGAACTCGGGGAGGTCCGTGGCGAGCCGGTCGAAGCGGTCCTGGTAGTGCGACATGGAACGGCTCACCACTCGGGAGCCCAGCGACGTGAGGTCGAGCCCGCGCCGCACCGACGGCCACGCGGCCAGGCCCTCGCAGAACGCGATGGTGGCGTCGTAGAGCCTGACGTAGGCGGCCTTGACGTCCCGGCGGGTGTCGTCCATGCCGTACACCGAGGAGGGCAACGGGAAGTAGCCGCCGTCGATCTCCTGCGGAAGCGTGTGGTGCCGCCGCTCGGCCGGCACCATGCCGACCTTTTCCTCGTCGGTCAGTTCCAGCCTGTCGAAACCCGGCCCGACCTCGTCCCGGAAACCGTCGAAGAACGCGGAGAGCGCCAGCACGGTATGGCTGGCCTCCAGCAGCTCGTAATACGATTTCCCGCCGGTCGTCCGGATGCGGCCGGCCTGGTTTCCGGTGGCGTCCCGGACGAGCTGCACGAGTGCGTTCTTCGGGCCGAGCAACGCGAGCGCCGTACCGTGGGAGAGGGCTCCGGCGCCCAGGATCCCCGCGCTGACGACCTTGTCGGTCTCGGTGATGCGCGTGCTGCCCGGGGCCAGCAGTCGTAACGCATCTCGATAGCTGAGGCTCGAACGGCGCGGCATGCCGCCCCTTCCGCTGCTGGCGATCGGATTCTTCAAGGATAGAAACTTCAGTGACGGAAAGCTATCGATTCCTCACCGGGCGGCGGCTTTACGACGACTTTTCCATTCATTCATCTCATTCATCCGGTAAATGCGGCGAAGGCGTCCGACCCCTATGGTCGACGGGTGGACCACACACGGGTACGGCAGGCGTACGGGGCGGTCGCGACGCTCTTCATCGAACTGTTCGGCACCACCGGCAAGGTGCACGCGGACGACCTCGCGCTCATCGGCCGGCACCTGACCGTCCGGACCGGTCCGGTGCTCGACCTCGGATGCGGGCCCGGTCACCTCACCGACCATCTCCGTTCGCTCGGCGTCGACGCCACCGGGATCGACATGGTTCCCGAGTTCGTCGCGCACGCGCGGGCGACGTATCCGGACGGCGCGTACCGGCTCGGGTCGCTGGACCACCTCGCCGTCCCCGACCACTCCGTCGCCGGCATCCTCGCCTGGTACTCGCTGATCCACCTCCCGCCACCGGAACTCGACGGCGTGCTGGCGGAGTTCCGCCGCGCGATCGTGCCGGGTGGACGGCTCGTGGCCGGCATCTTCGTCGGCGACGAGGTGGGCGCCTTCGACCACAAGGTCGCCACCGCGTACCGCTGGCCGGTGGACGAGTTCTCCGCGCGCCTGCGGCGGGCGGGGTTCGCGGAGGTCGAGCGCCTGACGCGCCTCGACGACGAGGCCCACCGTCCGCACGCCGCCGTCGCGGCCGTGGCGTCCGGGGCCTGAGCGCACACCATCGTCACCAGGCCGCAACCGAACGCGGATCGCGGAGTGACACGGCGCTGTCACCGTCGGAGCATGGCCACGCGAAGGGGTACGAGGACACGCCGGGCCGTCGCGACACCGGCCGCCGCCCTGATCGTGCTGGCCGGGCTGACCGCCTGCACACCGGAGGTGAAGGGCGTCACCGGCCTCACAGTGGACGCCCGTGGCCAGCCGCACGCGGTGCTCGCCTGGTGCGCGGACCGGCCGCCCGACGTCGTGGTGCTCAACTCAGTGACGGAGTCGGCCGGTGCGCCGATGTCGGAGCGACCGTACCGGCCGAGACGGAAGTACGACGTGCCACGCGAGGCGGCCGCGCCCGCCCTCGTACCCCTTGAGGGTTTTCCGCCCGGGCCGGTGGTCGACGCACAGGCGGCGTTCCAGGTCTCCGGCGCCACCCACGACAACAGCTTCCGGACCGAGGGCGTGGACTTCCGGATCGCCGAGCTGGCCGAGCTACGGCCGGGGTCGGTCCTGGTCACCGACTTCGACGACAGCGGGGAGGTGGTGCGGACGGTCCCGCTGGACGAGTTCACCGAAATGGGCGAGAAAGCGTGCTGACCGTTGTGTCAGGATCGGCGTTCGGAGTTCGACGGCCGGAAGGACACCATGCCCGCGTACGCCATCGCCCACCTCCAGGACGCCGCCCCGCACCCGGACATCGCCGAGTACATCGAGCGTCTCCCCGGCACCCTCGCTCCGCACGGCGGCCGTTTCCTCGTGCACGCCACGCCGCACGAGGTGAAGGAGGGCGCCTGGCCCGGCGCCGTCGTGATGCTCGGCTTCCCGGGCATCGCGGATGCGCGGGCCTGGTGGGACTCGCCCGCCTACCAGGAGATCGCGCCGCTGCGCTCGCGGCACATCGAGGGCGACATCATCCTGGTCGAGGGCGTCCCCGACGACTACT
>JAEWFB010000036.1 GCA_023389095.1 Actinomycetes bacterium | reverse complement strand
CATCAACGCCGCTCCAACTTCAACCGCCGCGCCTGGACCCCCGCCCTCACCGGCGATCGCACACGAGACATCCCGCCGATCCTGCCCGGCATGCACTTCCACGACCTACGCCACACCCACAAAACCTGGCTCATCGAAGACGGCATCCCCGAGATCGCCCAAGCCCGGCGACTCGGCCACCGCCTCGCCGGCGTCCGAGGCATCTACAGCCACGTCACCGAACCCATGATCACCAACCTTGTCGACGCGCTTCAGAAACGCTGGGAGACAACCCAACCCGACCTCCCCGACAGCACACTCCGGCACCTCCGGTCGGTCGCCTGATCACGCCGCCAAGGCGGCGCACTGCCCGGCCTCGGAGCACTAGACCCTCCTAAATGACCGTGGCCACAGAGCCAAGACGCCGACCGCGGCTGGTCAGAGGAGCGGCTCACCAGGCCCCGCTGACCTCGAGCACTACCCCTCTGTGTCTGTGGAAAAGCGCGTGTCGTCCACAGGGGCCTCCAGCGGCGTGGGGAAGGCCCGAGGATGCCTCAGCAACGTACGGACGAGGCATCAAGGGGAGTGGCCAGGCATGGACGACCGACAGTGCGCCCACGTCGATGATGAGACGGCAGCCCGGGGCGCGCGTGAGTGGCTCCGGGACGTCAGCGCGCTCCTGACCGCACTAGCGGGACTCGTGGCAGCGGTGACGACGCTGATCGTCGCTCTGACAGCGAGCCGCTAGCCGCAACGTCCATGCCTAACTGTTGTCAGGCCGCTCACACGCGGGTCGTTGGTAACGGTAGACAGCGAGGCCATCAACTGGATCCGCCAGGACATACACGTGCTCGAGCGTGAGTGTTTCGGCATCGCCGGTTCCGAGATAGAAGCCGGACTGGCGCAGCTCCACGGTCGCGGGTGGCTCTCCGCTGGCATCCGAGATCTCCACCGGCATGATCCTGCCGTCGGCCGGCCCACCCCAAAACCACGCCTCTACCGCTGCCATCTCGCCATGATGACGTAGCGCCCCGGCCCGCCGCGCTACTGCAGCAATTCGGCATGCGGGATGTCAGTGACCGGGACGGCGCGCGGAGAACCCCGAGACCCCGGACAGCAACCCGTCCGGGCCGATCAGGTCCACGCCTTCGGCGCGGGCCTGCTTCACCATCTGCTGCGCAAGTTGCTAGGTCTCCATCAATCTCGGCCTAGACTCGATGGTCATTGCCTGTCCTTCCCGCCAAGCCGACCAGGCTCGGCGTGCCAGACCCGAGGGTGGCGCCGGGGTGGGCCTGCCCGTACGACCGGCGGTAGGGCGTCGAAGCCTTGCGAAGCCATGTGTCGGAGGTAGTCGTCGTCGACACGTGCGCTCACGCGCCCGCCGGCTGGACCTGAGTTCCGCCAGCCGGGAGTACAACACCTGTCCTCGCTCACTCGGTGAACTCGGTCCAGGAGACAGCGCGGTCGAGCCGCTGGGCGGCGAGGTCGTCGACACGGATCATGAAGCGGCCGAAGTAGACGTAGTCACGGGTCTCGAACTGCACCAACGGGAGCCACTCCCGGCGGGTCCGCTGCAACTCCTGTTCCACGAGGAAGGCCTCCTGGGCGCGGTCGATGCCGGTTAGGCGGCCTCGAAGCTTCTTCTCTGCCATCTCCAGCTCAGGATCGTTGTACAGATTGTCGTAGGACACGCCGCCGGTGTGCCACGAGTAGCCGCCGAACTGGAAGGCGGCGGAGTTGGCGGCCGGCCAGAGCCGGTCGACCAGAGCACACAGTTCCCGGCGATGCGGCATGTCGCGCGCCAGCTGCTGCTGAAAGACGGACAGGTCCGCGTCCTCCGCAGTCAACCACGAGGGCAGGGCGGCGTGGACGACAGCGAAAAGGTCCTGCTCGGGGGCGATGAAGTCACGGTCCGCGTAGTAGGGATGGGCAGCGTAGTCAGCTGGCAGCTGCGCCGCGGTCTCCGTGCCGGCCCGCACATGCAGCAGCCGCCCGTACTGCTGCTCGTCGCTGCGCTCACAGACGTCGTAGTCCTCTTCGTGATGCAGGAACACCAGCAGGGACCCGTCCGACGGTAGCGGCAGGCGCTCGACCCGCGGTAGCGCGGCACAGTCGAAGGACGCGATGAACGGCAGTGGGTAGCCCTCCGGGTCGATGGGCCACGGCATGCCGACCGGGAGCTGCGGCAGGCCGCCGGCCTGGCCGACGAGCAGGTGGCCGGGCCGCCCGGGCAGCAGGTCCCGAGGATGCGCTGCGATCTCGCCGTTGTACTGCTGACTTGTCGAGATGACGAAGCGCAGCAGTTCGGCGAACGTCGCCGTCTCCGTCTCGGTGAAGCCCGCTTCGGTCGCGGCTCGCCGCAAAAGCCCGTAGTGATCCACGGACGTCATACTGACAGGCCTAATTTAGCCTGCGGCGGCAGGCGTCTCGTATCCGATCTTCGGCAGGAGCGCGTTCTAGGCGCATCAGCAGCTTGCGCTGAGCGGGCGCCGGGCCAACCCGAGCAGGGCCAAGGGTCGAATGTTCGCCCGCGAGTACGCCACCGGTTTTCGGGCCGTGGTGATGATCGCGCACCTGCCAGCGTTAAGGGATTACCCCGCCACGTACCTGTCGGTCGCCTCCGACGGCGAGCCGGTGCGCGGCACGATGACCTTCCGGTACACGGACTCGGTGACGGCGGCCCCGCCCGGCTGGCAGCCGCCGAACGCCCCTCCCGAGCCGGCGCCCGATCGGCTGAATCCGGGCCGGGCCGTGCGGCGGAGCGGTCGCCGTTACGACCGCGTCAATAATCGGGCCGTGGTCGTAGCGGGTGCGTGAAAACTGTCGACGCTGCCTGGCCGGCGGGGGTGCTATGGCGGCGAGGGGCCGAGATGCGGGCCCTCACCGTCGTAGGAGGCTCGTGGTGACTGTCGATCCGGATCTGTCGGCCCCGGCTGGCCGCCAACCGACACCGACCGGTGTCAGTGTTGCGGCAGGTTGGGTGGTGATGGTCGCCGCGGCCCTGCTGGCGGCGGCGGTGTTCCCGGCGTCGGAGGCGCCGGGGCGGATGCTCGTCATGGCCGTCGCCGCCGGTGTCTTCGCGTCGGTGGTAGCGGATCTGCGCGCGGTGGCTGCCGTCACCGGGCTCGGGATGGCCACGTACGTCGGATTCCTGGCCAACCAGTTCGGCGACCTGACCGCGACCGCCGACGCCTGGTCGTACGCCGTGGCGATCGGCTTCGCTGGCGCGCTCGGCAGCGCCTACCGATTCATGCGGTCCATGGCGGGGGCGGCCGGACAGGAGCCCGACCGGGGGGCGGCATTCCTGCCGTTCACCTGCGGAACCGACCCGGTGGTCTCGCCGCCGGACACCCCGTTCGGTAACTCTCGTGGAGCGTGAACGCCCGCGCACCGCCCTGGACACGACAGATCGCGGCGGCCCGGCCACCCCTGCGCCGCCGCGTGCCGCCACCGCGGACGGGTCCTTGTCCATCTGCGTGGTGTTGGTGACCGGGCGTGGCCGGGACTGGTGGCCGCGCCCCGGCCGCGTCTTCGCCGCCCACCGCCGGCACACCTTCGCCCAACTGGCCGAGGCGATCGACGTCGCCTTCGGCCGGTGGGACCTGGCGCACCTTCGCATGTTCGTCCTGCCCGACGGCGTGGACGTGAGTTGGTCGGTCTGGCGAGACGGGCCGGCGTTCCCCGGCACCCGCGACGGCCGCTCCAGTCGGCTGGACGCGCTGACCGTCGGCACGGCCTTCGCGTACGTGTTCGACCTGGGCGAGGACTGGACGCACCTGTGCACCGTCCGCCGCCCCGACCCCCGCGCCGCAGTGCCGCAGCCGTCGCAGCCGCCCCGACCCGACCGCGGCTGGGGCGATCTCCCCGACCAGTACGGGCGTCACCGGGCCGACGACAGGATCTGCGCCGCTGCGCCGCGCGGCTCGTCGACGCTGCTGTCGGACCTGCCGCCGATCCTGCCCTCCTGGGGCGCCCGGGCCGGTGGTTCGCCGCCCCGGGCCACCGGTACCGCAGGCGGTGTCGCCGCGCGCCGCTGGTGACCCGTTTGGGAGTGTGGATTTAACGGCAACTCTCTGTGTCGAGGCGTCGGCAGCAGAGAGGTCTCCGTAGCGAGACAGCCCCTCACTCGGCTCCCGGGACCGGCGAGATCACGCCGGTCGGTGGCGCACGCCATAGGCCACGCCTCGGGCAGGACCTAGGATTCGTGGCGGTGTTGGTTCGCTGTGCCTGTGAAGGGTGTGGCGTCGTAAGAGGGAACCCGGTGTGAGTCCGGGACTGCCCCGCAGCGGTGAGTGGGAACGACAGCCGTCATCGAAGCACTGGACCGTGAGGTCTGGGAA
>JAEWFB010000034.1 GCA_023389095.1 Actinomycetes bacterium | reverse complement strand
CGACGCCGCGTCGCCCGGACCGGTGCCCGGGGCGAGAGGAACCACGAGGCCGACCTTGACGCCGCCGGTGACGTGGGCGGAGCCCTGGCCGGTCGCCGCTGCCGTGACGAGGGACTTGTCGCCGCCGAGGTCGAGGCGCAGCGGGGTGCTCGTGCGGTGGTCGCGCTTCCAGTCGAGGTCGAGCACGACGTTCGGCGTTCCGCCGGTGTCGAGGTAGCGGAAGTGCATGGCCCCGGTGCCGAGGCGGTCGTCGAGGAGCGTGACGAGGTCCTGCATGTTCTGCGGCGGGTGCAGCGAGAGCACGTCGATGGCGTCGTCCAGGGGCGACCGGAAGGAGTAGGCCGTGCCATCGGCGGGCTCGGTCGTCCAGGGGTCGGTCAGCGTCACCGTGTCGCCCGACGTGGAGGCCACGACCGCCACCTGCGTGCCGACGACGACGGTGCGCCCCACGAAGGAGGCGTCGAAGGTGCGCCCCACGTGCCGAAGGGTGTTCGTGCCGTACGTGACGTCGGTCCCGACACCCGACGCGTCGCGCCGCATGAGGTCGCGCAGCGACGTCCCGGTCCCCGGGATCTCGCGGCTGTAGATGCCGGACGCGCCACCGGGCTGGGCCTCGGCGAGCTGGGCGGCCAGCGTCTGGAGCGTCTTGAGGACGATGGCGAACAGCTCCGCCTGCGATCCCGGCTTGATGTCGAGGGCGAAGATCCTGCTCAGCCGGCTGAGGTCGAGCTGTGGTCCGTCCGTGCCGCTCGCCCGGGTCAGGTCGTTCCAGTGCGCGGAGACGCCGACGTCGGTGCCGACGGGCAGGAACCCGGCGGCGTCGGGCACCGAGACCTTGAGGTCGGCGGTCGCGCGGACGTTGAGGTCGACGTCGAGCAGGTCACCGGCCTTGCTCGTGCCGGTCGGGGTGTCGGTGACGAGCGTGGCGAAGAGGTCGCGCAGCCGGAGGTCGTGCTGGGCGTCGCCGGCCTGCTTGAGGCCGATCGAGAGCATGTGCCCGGTGCCGGCGGCCGAGCAGTCGGCGGGGGCCGAGCTGTTGCAGACCGACAGCGAGCCCTTGAGCCGAACCTGGAAGAAGCCGGCGTTCGCGGTGAAGTCCACGGCGGTGTCGATCGGGAAGTCCGCCGTGAGCAGCGGGCTGCCGGTGCGCACCAGGATGCGGTCGGGGCCGAGGGGCAGGGAGGTGACGTTGGTCGAGAAGGCGCCGGTCTTCTGCACGAACGGGCAGGCCTGCGTGTTGCCCTCGAAGCCGATGCAGTCGGTGCCCGTCCTCGGGTCCTGCAGGTCGAGCACGAGGGTGAGGTCGGCGGCGAAGGACGGCTTGACCGTCGCGAACGTCTGGGCGGAGTTCGCCCGGAGGATGCCGCGACGCGGGCCCGTGCCGCCGGGCTGGTCGGTCAGCTGGTCACCGAAGGTGACGGCTCCGAGCTGGGCCTCGGGGCCGACGATGACGAACGGCGTGCTCGCAGAGGGTTGTCCGCCGATCCACGTGCCGGAGACGGTCAGGGAGCTCTTCGTGTTGGCCGTGATCTCGCCGGCCGAGGTCCCGGCCACGACGCGCATGCCGACCCACTGGTTCGCCGTCCACGGCTGGGTACCGTCGTCGAGCGTGAGCCCGTTGGCGGAGTAGGTCGCCGACGGGCGGGACGTGCGCGCGGCCCCCGCGTCCATCGCGACGCCGGAGGCGGGCGCGGTCTGGACCATGCGCATCCGGAAGACGAGCTTGCTCGTCGTGGCGTCCCACGACAGGTTGTCGAGCCCGACGCCGGCAGCCTTGAGCTTGGCGACGAGGTCCTGGAGCGAGTCGAACGTCGGGTTGCCGACCGCGGACGCGTCGAAGCCCGGGGGTGAGGGCTGGTTCGGGTCCGGCGCCTGCACGACGTTGGCCTTGAGGAAGTCGAGGAGCACCTGGTTGGCCTTGACCGCGTCGGCCACGGTGCCCCGCAGGAAGGGCAGGTCGAGGTTGCCGGTCGAGGGCAGCGGGCCGGCGCCGTCGGGGTCGAACTTCGCGGCCTGGATGCCGGTCAGGGCCGTCGCCACCTGGGCGAGACCGTCGGCGAGGTCGCGCAGGCTCATGTTCTGGAACTTGCCGACGAGGCCGGCGAGCGTCGGGGCGGTGACCGTCGGCGCGCCCGTGGCGATGTTCGGCCAGGCGATCGTGACGTCGGCGGCCACGTTGGTCGGGAACGCCACTCCCGCAAGGCCGCTCGTGTCGGCGGCCACGTGCATGGTGCCCGAGACCGACCCGGCGGTTCCCGGCTGGGTCGGCGACCCGGCCGGGTCGAGCGCGGCCGACACGAGGCCGGCCAGCGAGCCGTCGGCGGCGAGCTCGCCGTCACCGGTGCCCGCGGCGTCGAAGGCGAGGACCCCGTCGTTGTTCGGGTCGGCGACCGTCGCGTAGGCGTGCGTCGTCACCGCGAAGTCGGTGCTGCTCAGCGTCACGCCGAGGATGCCGACCGCTGCCTTGGCGGTCGCCGAGAGGCGGGCCGTGACGTCGACATCGATGCGGGGAGCGTGCGCCGCGTCGCTCGCGAGGTACACCTTGTTCGTCGAGGGACCGGTCCAGACCACCCACAGCGACAGGGTCGACTCGACCGTCGCCGTCACGCCCTTCGGGGAGGACAGCTCGACGCGCGGGCTCGCCGAGCTGACGGCGAGTGCCTGCTGCGTCGCCGTGCGCGAGACGACGAGGTTGACGTGGACCCGCTTGCCCTCCCCTGCGTCGTCCACGGTGATGTCGAGCGTGCCCGTGCGGCCGCCGGGCAGGCTGACCGACTCACCCGACGTCGCGAGGTCGGCCCACGTCGTCGTGCCGGCCAGTGCACCGGTGACGCCCTCCTTGACGAGGTCGTCGAGGCCGGCGAGGCCTCCGGGGCTCGCCGCCACGAACGGCAGCTGCCTGCCGAAGGCGCCGATCGTCGCCAGCCCGCTCGTCCACGTGGCGAGGTTGCTCGTGCCCCCCGACCCACCGAGCAGCGCCACGACCTTGTCCACCCCGGGGTCCGGGTCGGCGGCGAAGGCCGGTGACGGGCCGGCGAGGGCACCGACGGCGACGAGGAGCGAGGCGAGCCCGGCTCCGAGGGCACGACGAACGGACTTGCGCACCATGATTCTCCCCAGGTGGGGCGCGCCTCGACCGAGCGCGCATCCTGCGGCCGAACGTAGTGACGCAGACCACCCATGTCCGGCGAATGCTGCGAAATCCCTGAGAAATGGTGCAAAGGGTTCTGATGGTGCGGGTGGGGCATAGGACGTTTGCCGGGCACCTGCACGGTGGCGATGGCAGGATCGCGCCATGGCCACGGAGTTCCACATCAGCCGCTCGACCCTCGTCGCCGCCCCGAGCGAGCGGGTCCACGCCCTCGTCAACGACCTGCACGAGTGGCAGAAGTGGTCTCCGTGGGAGGGCCTCGACGCCCACCTCGAGCGCACCTATACCGGCCCGCAGTCCGGCGTCGGGGCCACCTACGCGTGGCGCGGCAACCGCAAGGCGGGTCAGGGCCGCATGGAGATCGTGGAGTCGCAGCCCCACCACGTCGGCGTCGACCTCGTCTTCTCGGCCCCGATGCGGGCGACCAACCGCGTCGACTTCACGATGACCCCCTCGGGCGACTCCACCGCGGTCGAGTGGGCCATGACCGGTCCGCAGAACGTCGTCATGCGGCTCATGAGCCGGTTCTGGTCGATGGAGAAGCTCATCGGCCCCGACTTCGAGAAGGGCCTGGCCCAGCTCAAGGCCGCCGCCGAGTCCGGCGCGTCCGGCGAGTCCGCCGAGTCCGCTGACCGGTGAGCACGACGCCGCACGCCTCGGGCCCGGACACCCGACCCGTCATCAGGGCGGCCCGTCGTGACGACGTCCCGGCCATCGTCGCCCTGCTCGCCGACGACGTCCTCGGCGCCTCGCGCGAGACGCCCGACGACCTGGCACCCTACGAGGAGGCCTTCGAGCGGGTCGCCGCCGATCGCGGGCAGCACCTCGTCGTCGCCGACCGTGACGGACGCGTCGTCGGCACCCTCCAGCTGACGGTGCAGCCGGGCCTGTCCCGGCGCGGTGCAACCCGCACCATCATCGAGGGGGTGCGCGTCGCGTCGTCCGAACGCGGTTCGGGCCTGGGCACGCAGCTGGTCGAGTGGGCCGTCGAGGAGTCACGCCGCCTCGGGTGCGCGCTGGTGCAGCTGACCTCCGACGCGTCACGCCTCGATGCGCACCGCTTCTACGAGCGGCTCGGCTTCGAGAAGTCGCACGTCGGGTTCAAGAAGGTCCTCTGACCCGACGCGCGCTCCTCCGGCGCGTCAGAAGATCTGGACGCGCTCCTGCTCCGGACGCCACATCGCGTCGTCCGGCGTCACCGCGAAGGCCTCGTGGAACTGGCTCACGTTGCGCACGGCGTTGCCGCGCACGTCCTGCGGCGAGTGCGGGTCGATGGCGAGCAGGCGGATCGCCTCGGCCTCGCGTGCCTTGCCCTGCCACACCCGCGCCCAGCCGATGAAGAACCGCTGCGGCCCGGTGAAGCCGTCGATCTCGGGCATCCCCGACACCTCGGTGGCGATGCGGTAGGCGGCGTACCCGATCTGGAGGCCGCCGAGGTCGCCGATGTTCTCGCCGACGGTCAGGGCGCCGTTGACCGTGTGCGAGCCGTCGAGCCCGGCCGGCGTGTAGTCGCTGAACTGCGCGATGAGGCGCTGGGAGAGGGCGTCGAACCGCTCCCGGTCGCCCTCGGTCCACCAGTCGCGGAGGGCGCCGGTGCCGTCGTAGCGCGAGCCCTGGTCGTCGAAGCCGTGGCCGACCTCGTGGCCGATGACCGCCCCGATGCCGCCGTAGTTGACGGCGTCGTCGGCCTCGAGGTCGAAGAACGGCGGCTGGAGGATGGC
>JAEWFB010000464.1 GCA_023389095.1 Actinomycetes bacterium | reverse complement strand
GCCGGGGCCGTCGCGTCCTTCGTCGGCGCACCCGGCATCGCGACCGGCGTGGGTGCGGGTGACGCCGGCGTCGCCGGCGTCGCGGGCGGCGCGGGGGGCGCGGGTGGCGCGGGTGGAGCCCCTCCCGCCGGCTCTGCCCCGGCGGTCTCAGGAGCGGGTTCCCCTGTGCCCGAGGCGGGCTCGCCGAGCTGCTTCTCGATGCACGCGACGAAGGCCTGGAGCAGCTTGTCCGACACGTCCTGCATGACGCCGCGGCCGAACTGCGCCGGTTTTCCCGTGACGGCGAGGTCGGTCGTCACGTCGGCCTTCGTGCCGCCCTCGGCCCCGGTGAGCTGGATCGTCACCGTGGCACCAGCCGTGCCGTTGCCCCGCTTGTCCTTGCCCTTGGCCGCGATGACCGCGTGGTGGGCGAGGTCGTCGCGCTGCACGAACGACCCCGACCCGGCGTAGACGAGCGCGATCGGGCCGAGCTTGACCTTGACCGTGCCGGTAAAGCCGTCGGAGGTCACCCCGGTCACCGTCGCGCCGGGGAAGCAGCCGCCGACGCGCTCGAGGTCCATGAACAGGGCCCAGGCGTCGTCGACCGACGTCGGCACCGTGAAGGAGTGCGTCAGATCCATCCGGCGATCACGCTCCTGCTGCGGCGAGGACCGCCCGTCGCGTCAGCACCGTGGCGAGGTGTCGGCGGTAGTCGGCGTCGCCGTTGAGGTCGGACGGCGGGTTGGTGCCCTCGGCGACCGAGGCGACGGCCGCGCGGACCGCCTCGTCGGTGGCCTGCTTGCCGACGAGCGCCTCCTCGACAGCCTTGGCGCGCAAGGGCGTCGAGCCCATGTTCGTCAGACCGACGCGCGCCTCCGCGATCGACCCGCCCTCGGTGCGGACCGCCGCCGCGACCCCAACGATCGACCACTGGTGGCTGACCCGCACGAACTTCTCGTAGTGCGCGCCCCACCCGGTGTGCTTGGGGACGCGGATCTGCGTCAGCAGCTCGCCCTCGCCGACCGCGGTCGTGAAGAGGTCCTCGAAGAAGTCGTCGGCCGCGACGGTGCGGGTGGCCCCGCCGGCCCCGGCGATGACGAGCTGTGCCCCGAGCGCGAGCGCCGGCGCCCCGACGTCACCTGCCGGGTCGGCGTGCACGAGGGCGCCGCCGACCGTGCCGCGGTGGCGGATCTGCGGGTCGGCCACCGTCGCGATCGCCTTGGACAGCAGAGCCGCGTGGGTCGACACCACCTCCGAGGCGAGCACGTCGGCGTACGGCGTCATGGCGCCGATGACGACGTGGTCGCCGTCCTCGGAGACGCCGCGCAGCTCGGCGATGCGGCCGAGGTCGACGATGACGCCGGGGGCGTTGAGCCGCATCCGCAGGATCGGCAGCAGCGACTGACCACCGGCGAGGACCTTCGCGTCGTCACCGTGCTCGGCGAGGGCCGCGACGGCCTCCTCGACGCTGGTGGGCGCGACGTAGTCGAACGATGCGGGGATCACCGTCCGCTCCCTTCACCGACGCCGGCGGCCGGATCGGCATTCGGCGCTCCCTCGTCGAAGTGCGGCTGCGCCCCGCGCTCGCCCTCGGTCGTGACCGCCGCGCCCGCCTGGATGGCCTTCCAGACGCGCTCGGGGGTGCACGGCATGACGAGGTCGTCGACGCCGAGGTGGCGCACCGCGTCGACGATGGCGTTGACGACGGCCGGTGTCGAGGCGATGGCGCCGGCCTCGCCGACCCCCTTGGTGCCGAGCTTCGTGTACGTCGACGGCGACGTCGTGTGGTCGGTGACGAAGCTGATCGTGTCGGCCGTCGTGGGCAGCGTGTAGTCGACGAAGGAGCCCGTGACGAGCGTGCCCTGCTCGTCGTACTCGGCGCCCTCCCACAGGGCCTGCGAGATCCCCTGGACGAGGCCGCCGTGCACCTGCCCCTCGACGATGAGCGGGTTGATGATGGTGCCGATGTCGTCGACGCAGACGTAGCTGCGCATCGTCGTGGCGCCGGTCTCGGTGTCGACCTCCATGGCGCACAGGTGCGTGCCGTGCGGGAACGAGAAGTTCTCCGGGTCGAAGGTCGCGTCGGCGTCGATGCTCGGCTCGACACCGTCGGGCAGGTTGTGTCCGGTCCACGTCGCGAGCGCGACGTCGGCCATCCCCAGCCCCTTGTCGGTGCCCTTGACCCCGAAGCGGCCGCCGGTGAACTCGATGTCGTCGACGTTCGCCTCGAGCAGGTGCGCCGCGATCGGCTTCGCCTTCTCGATGACCTTGTCGGCGGCCCGGACGACGGCCTCGGCCCCGACGACGAGCGAGCGGGAACCGTAGGTGTCCATGCCCTTCGGGGCGATCTGGGTGTCGCCGTGGAGTACCTCGACGTCGTCGAACGGCACGCCGAGCCGGTCGGCGACGATCTGGCTCCACGCCGTCTCGTGCCCCTGGCCGTGCGGTGAGGTACCGGTCAGGACCTCCACCTTGCCGGTGGCGAGCATCCGGATGCTCGCCGACTCCCAGCCGCCGGCGGCGTAGTTGAGCGCCCCGAGGATGCGCGAGGGTGCCAGGCCGCACATCTCGGTGAACGTCGAGATGCCGATGCCGAGCTGGACCGGGTCGCCGGACTCGCGGCGGCGCTGCTGCTCGGCGCGCAGCTCGTCGTAGCCGAAGAGCTCCTTGGCCTTGGCGGTCGCGGCCTCGTAGTTGCCGGAGTCGTAGGTCATGCCGGCCACCGTGGTGAACGGGAACTCCTCGTGCGTGATCCAGTTCTTCTCGCGGATCGCGAGCGGGTCGACCCCGACCTCGACGGCGAGCTCGTCCATGAGCCGTTCGATGGCGTACGTCGCCTCGGGCCGCCCGGCCCCGCGGTACGCGTCGACCCACGTCTTGTTCGTCAGCAGCGTGCGGACCGTGAAGTGGTAGGCGGCGAACTTGTAGATCGAGTTGAACATCCAGGCGCCGAGGACCGGGACGCCGCCGCCGACGAGGCCGACGTAGGCGCCGAGGTCGGCGAGCAGCTCGACCTTGAGTCCGGTGACCGTGCCGTCCTTCTCGGCGGCCAGGGTCAGCTTCTGCCACTGGTCGCGGCCGTGGTGGCCCGACAGCAGCGACTCGGAACGGGTCTCGGTGTACTTGCACGGCTTGCCGACGAGCCGGGCCACGGCGATGGTGGCGAACTCCTCGGGCGTCGTCTGCAGCTTGCCGCCGAAGCCTCCACCGACGTCGGGCGCGATGACGCGCACCTTGGACTCGGGCATGCCCGTGGTCGCCGCGACGAGGAACTTCAGGATGTGCGGCACCTGCGTCGAGGTCCAGACGGTCAGCTGCTCGCCGGTCGGGTCGCACACGGTCGACCGGGGCTCCATGAACGCGGGGAGCAGCCGTTGTTGGCGGTACTCGCGTTCGATGAGGATGCCGCCCTCGCGCGCCGTGGCGATGGCGTCCTCGACGTCGCTGCCCGAACCCTGGGCGGCCGAGTCGAGGGTCCAGACGGCCGACGTGTTCGTGCCGAGGTCGGGATGGGCCAGCACCGCGTCGGTGGCGGCCTCCTTGAGGTCGAGGACCGCGGGCAGCTCGTCGTAGTCCACGTCGACGAGCTCGGCGGCGTCGCGGGCGGCCGCGGCCGTGCGCGCGACGACGACGGCGACGATCTCGCCGGCGCACGCCACGTGCTCGACGACGATGGGCAGGTGCTCCGGCGTCTTCTGCTCGGCGTTGAGCGGCCACGCAGTGGCGACGAGGCCCTGCTTGCCCGCGACGTCGGCGCCCGTGACGACGGCGACGACGCCGGGCGCCGCCTTGGCCCCGGCCGTGTCGATGGAGGTGATCCGGGCATGCGCGAAGGGGCTGCGCACCATGGCGAGGTGCAGCATGCCGGGCAGCTGGATGTTGTCGGTCCAGCGGGTGCGGCCGGTGATGAGGCGCTGGTCCTCCTTGCGGCGCCGGGCCTTGCCGATCTCGCCGGCGGCCTCGGCGGGGCGGTCCTCGGTGACGGTCATGACGTCACCGCCTGCGAGCTGAGGTCCTTGGCCGCCTGCTGCACGGCCTTGACGATGTTGTGGTAGCCGGTGCACCGGCACAGGTTGCCCTCGAGGCCCTCGCGGATCTGCGCCTCGCTCGGGTCCGGGTTCTCCCTCAGCACGTCGCACGCCTGCATGATCATGCCGGGCGTGCAGTAGCCGCACTGGAGGGCATGGCACTCGTGGAACGCCTTCTGGACGGGGTGGAGCTCGCCGTCGGTGGCGAGCCCTTCGATGGTCGTGACCTCGCGCCCGTCCGCCTGTACGGCAAGGACGTTGCACGACTTGACGCTCAGGCCGTCGAGGTGGACGGTGCACGCACCGCAGTTGCTCGTGTCGCACCCGACGACGGTCCCGGTCTTGCCGAGCGTCTCGCGCAGGTACTGGACCAGCAAGGTCCTGGGCTCGACGTCGTCGGAGTAG
>JAEWFB010000015.1 GCA_023389095.1 Actinomycetes bacterium | reverse complement strand
GGCCCGGGCCGTGCGCGGTGGTCCGCAGGTGCCGACCGGGCCGGCGCTGCTCGGCCGCGTCCTCGACGGGCTCGGGCGCCCCATCGACGGCCGGGGGCCGCTCGTGGCGCCCACCGTCCGCTCGTCCGACCGCGCCCCCTCGCCGATGGAGCGGGCCCGCATCGACACCCCGCTCGCCACCGGCGTGCGCGCCCTCGACACGCTCGTCACCCTCGGTCGCGGCCAGCGCATCGGCCTGTTCGCCGGCTCGGGTGTGGGCAAGTCCTCGCTGCTGTCGATGATCGCGCGGGGGAGCGAGGCCGAGGTCTGCGTCATCGCCCTGGTCGGCGAGCGCGGCCGCGAGGTGCGCGAGTTCCTCGAGGACGACCTCGGGCCCGAGGGCCTGGCGCGCTCGGTCGTCGTCGTCGCCACCTCCGACGAGCCCGCCCTCGTGCGCCTCCGCGCCGCCGACACCGCGACGAGCATCGCCGAGTCGTTCCGCGCCGACGGTGCCCACGTGCTGCTCATGATGGACTCCCTGACGCGAGTCGCCATGGCGCAGCGGGAGATCGGGCTGTCCGCGGGTGAGCCGCCCGCCACCCGTGGCTACCCGCCGTCCGCCTTCGCCCTGCTCGCACGCCTGCTCGAGCGCGCCGGCACGGCCCGGTTCGGCTCGGTCACCGGCATCTACACCGTCCTCGTCGACGGCGACGACCACAACGAGCCGGTCGCCGACACCGCGCGCTCGATCCTCGACGGCCACGTCGTCCTCGACCGCAAGCTCGCGGTCATGGGCCACTACCCGCCCATCGACGTGCTCGGCTCGATCTCGCGCGTCGCCACCAAGGTCAACCCGCCCGAGCGCACGGCCGCCGCCACCGCGCTGCGTCGCGTCCTCGCCGCCCGCCGGTCGGCCCAGGACCTCATCGACGTCGGCGCCTACACGCGTGGCGCCAACCCGCTCGTCGACGCCGCCCTCGACCACGCGACGCCGATCGAGGCGTTCCTCACCCAGCACCTCGACGACCGCACCGCGGCCGAGGACGCCTGGGCCGCCCTGGCCCGGCTCACGACGACCCTCGGGGGTACCCGATGACCCAACCGTTCTCGCTCGCCGGGCTGCTCCGCCTGCGTCGCCTCGAGGAGGACCAGGCCGCAGCGGTGTTCGGCGCCGCAGCGTCCCGTCACGCCGGCATCACCGCGCGCACCGAGCGCGCCCTCGCCGAGGTGGACCGGCTCCCCACCGACGTCGACAGCCTCGATGTCATGCACACCGTGGCGGCGGGACGGGCCGCCTCGGCCGCGATGCTCACCGAGCTGCGGGCGCTCACCGACACGGCTGCGGCCGAGCGCGCCGCCGCCGAGCGCGACTTCGGCGCGGCTCGCGCCCGGACGCTGGGCCTGGAGAAGCTCGAGGCCAGGCACGCGTCGACGGTCCACGCGGCCGAGCTCGCCGCCGAGCAGGTCGTCCTCGACGAGCTCGGGTCGACCGCGCGGCTGCGCGGGGCCGGGGACGGGGCACCGGCATGAGCTTCACCGAGTCGCTGGGACGGATCCAGCAGATCGAGACCACGCTGACGCAGTTCGACCCGTCGGCCGCCTCGCGCGCGGCGTCCCTCGCGGCGAGCCGCGCCACCACGTCTGCCGGCCCGACGGGCACGGCGGGGTCGACGGGGTTCGCCGACACGCTCGCCTCGGTGCTCGGGCCCGATGCCGCGCAGGGTCTCGCCGGCGTCAACCCGACCGGCGCCGGCGGCGTCACCGGCGACCAGGTCGTCGCCGCGGCCAAGCGCTACGTCGGCGTCCCCTACGTGTGGGGCGGCACCGACCCCAGCACGGGCATGGACTGCTCGGGCTTCGTCCAGCGGGTGTACCGCGACGTCGGCATCGACCTGCCCCGCGTCGTCCGCGACCAGATGACGCGCGGCACCGAGGTGCCCTCGCTCGCCCAGGCCAGGCCCGGCGACCTGCTCGTCAGCCACGGCCACGGCCACATCGCCATCTACCTCGGCGACGGCAAGGCCATCGACGCACCGATGCCCGGCAAGACGATCCAGGTGCGCGACGCCTGGGAGATGAACGGCAACCTCACGACGATCCGCCGCATCGTGCCCGAGCGCCAGACCGTCCCCACCGGCGTGGCCGCGAGCGGGCCGGGCACGGCGGCCCTCGACGCGACACAGCGCGGCTACGCCCGGCTCATCGTCGACGAGGTCAGGTCCCAGGGCCTGCCGCAGCAGGCGGCCGTCAACGCCATCTCGACCGCGTTGCAGGAGTCGTCGCTGCGGATGTACTGGAACCCCAAGGTCGCCGGCTCGCAGGCCCTCGCACCCGACGCGTCGGCCCGCGGCACCGACGGCTACTCGGTGGGGCTCTTCCAGCAGCAGGTCAACGGGTCGCGCTACTCGTGGGGCACGGTCTCCGACGCCATGGACCCGCGCGCCTCGACCCGGATGTTCCTCGACCGGCTCACGGCCCTCCCGGGCTGGCAGTCGATGCCGGTGGCGGCCGCCGACCAGGCCGTGCAGCGCTCGGCCCACCCCGACGCGTACGCCAAGTGGGAGGGCACCGCACGCCAGATCGTCGCCGAGCTCTACGGGGCGGGGGCCTGATGCCGGCCGTCGTCTCCTCCGGGTCGGGAACCGCCCTGCCGGTGCCGGGCGCCGGGCCGTCGGCCCCGCGCGGCACCTCGGCGGGCGCTCACGGCTTCGTCGCCACGCTCGCGACCGTGCTCGCGACGGGCAGCGCCGCCTCGACCCCTGCGACACCGGGGACCGCCC
>JAEWFB010000014.1 GCA_023389095.1 Actinomycetes bacterium | reverse complement strand
TTCCTCGTCGGCGCGCTCGTGGTGGCGCACATCCCGGTGCTGCGCGAGCCCGTGGACCAGCTGCTCGACCACGCCCGGTTCGGCGCGTTCGCGGCCGTGCTGGCCTTCACCTTCGTCAACGGCGTCGTCGAGGAGCTCTACTTCCGCGGCGCCCTGTACGCCGCGCTCCCGCGCCGGCAGGTCACGCTGACGACCCTGCTCTACGCCTTGACCACGGTCGGCAGCGGCGTGCCGCTCCTCGTCCTCGCGGCCGCCGCCCTCGGCCTCGTGACCGGCCTGCAACGACGCGTCACCGGCGGCTTCCTCGGCCCGATCATCACGCACGTCGTGTGGTCCACGGGAATGCTCGTCCTCCTCCCGCCCGCCCTCTCGCTCACGAGGTGATCACCCTGTCCACGCCCCGCACCGCCCTCGTCACCGGCGCCTCCGGCTACATCGGCGGCCACCTCGTGCCCAAGCTGCTCGACGCCGGCTGGAGCGTTCGCGTCCTCACCCGGCACCGCTCGTCGGTCGATGACCGGCCGTGGCGCTCCCGTGTCGACGTCGCCGAGGGGGACGTCTCCTCGGCCCGTGACATGCGCGCGGCACTCGAGGGCGTCGACGCCGCCTGGTACCTCGTGCACTCGATGGACGACCGGCCCGACTTCGAGCAGCGCGACCGCGACGCCGCCACGACCTTCGCCGAGGCCGCCCGCGCCGCCGGGGTCGGACGCGTCGTGTACCTCGGCGGGCTGCACCCGGCCGATGAGGAGCTCTCGCCGCACCTGGCCTCGCGCGTCGAGGTGGGGCGGATCCTGCTCGACTCCGGGGTGCCCACGGCGGTGCTGCAGGCCGCCGTCGTCATCGGCGACGGGTCGGCGTCGTTCGACATGCTGCGCTACCTGACGACGCGCCTGCCGGCGATGGTGGCCCCCAAGTGGCTCGACAACCGGATCCAGCCGATCGCCGTCGACGACGTCATGACGCTGCTCGCCGGGGCGGGTTCGCTTCCGCCCGAGGTGAACCGGACCTTCGACATCGGCGGGCCGGACGTGCTGACCTACCGGGAGATGATCGGGCGGTTCGCCGACGTCACGGGGCGGCGGCGTCCGGTCGTCGTGACCGTGCCGGTGCTGACGCCGCGGCTGGCGAGCCACTGGGTCGGGCTCGTCACGCCGATCTCGGCCGGGCTGGCCAAGCCGCTCGTGGGAAGCCTCGTGCACGAGGTCGTGGCCAAGGAGCGCGACCTCGAGGGGTACGTCGAGGTGCCCGGGGGCCCGATGTCGTTCGACGACGCCGTTCGGTCGGCGATGCAGACCGTGCCGAGGGACACCGCGCTGCACAACGCCGTCATCGCCGGGGCGGCCGTCGTGGCGTGCGCCGTGGCCGGGTCGGTCGCCACGAAACCCGACTCGCGCTGGTACCGGTCGCTGGACAAGCCGTCGTGGCAGCCGCCGCCGCTCGCGTTCCCGCTCGTGTGGACGGCGCTCTACGCCGACGTCGCCGCCAGTGCGGCCTCGACCCTGACGGCCTACGACCGGGCGGGTGACGCGTCGGGCCGGTCGGCCTACCTCAAGGCGTTCGGCACCAACCTCGCCCTCAACGCCGGGTGGAGCTGGGTGTTCTGGCGGGCGCGCCGGCCAGGCCTGGCGGCCGTCGAGTCGGCGCTGCTGACGGCGAGCGGTCTCGACCTCGCGCGCCGCTCGGCCCGGGTGAGGTGTCCCGCGGGTGCGGCGCTGCTGCCCTATGCCGCGTGGTGCGGCTTCGCGACGGTGCTGTCGGCCGCGATCGCCCGGCGCAACCCGGGTCGGTGAGGGCGGTCCGCGCGGCAGGCGGCGCCGGCGTCAGAGCCACGAGCAGTCGGAGGCCTGGGGCAGCCCGGCCACGCGCGCCTCGAGGAAGGCGAGCTCCTTGGCGAACGAGGGCACCGCGCCGCCGACGTGGGTCGGCGTGAGGCTGGTCGAGAACGCGACGTCCGCACCGAGCCGGCACCAGTCGTGGGCCAGTCCCCGGCCGACCGCGTAGGGGATGACGTCGTCGGCGAGCGAGTGGGTCACGAGCACCGGGACGGCGGGACGCAGCCGGCCGAGGCGCTGATCGTCGAGGATCGTGCGGAACGGCTCGACCTGCGCGAGGTCGTGCAGGCTGCGCCCGTCGGTCGTGAGGTCGGCGGACCGGGTGAACGCGTGCCTGCCGATCGACTCGCTGACGCACTCCTGCTGCACGGCCGCGACGACCTCGCGCCCGCGGGCGTTGAGGTAGTGGTCGAGGGGGAGGTCGTAGGCAGCGCCGAGGCCGGCGACCGCGTAGAGGGCGAACGCCGCGTAGAGCCCGCCGTCGAGGTGGTCGGCGACGGCCGCGAGGTCGGCCGGGACGGCTCCGGCGACGGCCCCTCGCACCCGCAGCTCCGGGGCGTAGGCCGGTGCCAGCTCGACGGCCGCCGCGACGGCGCCACCGCCCTGGCTGTACCCGGCGAGGAGCACGGGGCCGTCGGCCGGCAGACCGGTGCCCGGGAGGCGCTGTCCTGCGCGGACCATGTCGAGCACCGCGTGGGCCTGGGACACCCGCGTCATGTACGTGTGGGTGCCGGGGGTGCCGAGGCCTTCGTAGTCGGTGAGGGCGACCGCGTAGCCGCGGGAGAGCAGCCCGCTGACGAAGGCGCCCTCGTACTCGGAGCCGGCCGCGAGCTGTCGGCTCGGCGCACATCGGTCGGCCAGCCCCTGGGTACCGACCGCGTAGCCGACGACGGGACGGCGGCCGGGGCCTGCCCACGCGGCCGGCGGGACGAGGAGCGTGCCGGTGACGGCGTCGGGCCGCTCGGCCCGGTCGCGTGAGACGTACATGACCCGCGTCGCGCGGGCGGTGGAGGGCACGAGGCGGAGGGGGTCGAGGTAGAAGGTCATCGGCTCGGACCGGATGACGGTGCCGGGCGATCCCGCGACGGTGGCGGGCGGGTCGTAGAAGCCGCCACCCACCGCGGTGGAGGACGCGTTGGCTGGCGACGCCATCGCGTCGGGCGCGGCCGAGGCGGGTGTGGCCGCGCCGGCCACTCCCCCGAGGAGGACGAGGACGGCGGCAGTGGTGCGGACCGGCAGGAGGCGGGCGGCACGGCTCACGGCGAGGCTCCTTTGCGTCGACCGCAGACAACTTACTGGCGGTAACCGCCGTTGTCCTGCTGGAGTGACGCTGCCGTCGTATGTGCCCGTCTAGCCCTGGTCGAATACGACCGAAGACGACGGCATCGAGACCCAGTGACCGCCCGGCGTCGGCGCCCGGGGCTACGGTCGGGCCATGTCACCGATGAGCGACCTCGTGGGGGCGGCCACCAAGGAGCTGCGGCGGGCGCTCACACCGGTCGCCCAAGCGGACTGGTCGGTCGCGGCCGGCGACCTCGAGTGGTCGTGCCGGCAGACCGCCGGGCACATCGCCGACGACCTCTTCTCCTACGCCTCGCAGGTGCTGGCCCGACCCGCTGCCGGCTACCTGCCCGTCGAGGCGGTCGTCGAGGAGCGCGGGACGAACGCGGAGGTGCTCGATGTCGTCGTCATGTGCGGCGACCTGCTGCGGCTCGCCGTCGAGGCGGCGCCGCGCGAGGCCCGGGCCTGGCACCCGTGCGGCGTCTCGGACCCCGACGGCTTCGCCGCGATGGGCATCCTCGAGACGCTCGTCCACGGATACGACATCACCCGGGGGCTCGGGGTCGAGTGGCTGCCACCCGAGCAGCTCTGCGGGCCGGTGCTCGAGCGGCTCTTTCCCGACGCGCAGGCGGGCAGCCCCGCTCAGGTGCTGCTGCACTGCGCCGGGCGACTCCCGCTCGGCGACCGGCCGCGCCTCGCAGAGTGGCGGTGGGACTCGACGGTGCGCGTCGGCGCCTAGGCAGGCTCGCGGGTGAAGGTCCGCCGGTACGACACGGGCGGCACGCCGAGGCGGCGCTGGAAGTGGTGGCGGAGGATGGCAGCCGTGCCGAAGCCGCACTCGCGCGCGATCCGCTCGACGTCGAGGTCGGTCGTCTCGAGCAGGTGCCGCGCCCGCAGCACCCGCTGACCGGTCAGCCACTGGTGCGGCGACGTGCCGACCTCGGCGGCGAAGCGCCGCGCGAAGGTACGCTCGGACATCGCGGCGCGCTGCGCCAGGGAGGGCACCGAGTGCTCCTCGTCCAGATGCTCGAGGACCCAGTCGAGGACGTCCTGGAGGGAGTCGCACGACTGCGCCGGCACCGGCGTCTCGACGTACTGGCGCTGGCCACCGGCTCGGTGCGGCGGAACGACCATGCGGCGGGCGATCCGGGTCGCCACCTCGGAGCCGAGCTCGGTGCGCACGAGGTGCAGGCACGCGTCGATGCCCGCGGCGGTGCCGGCACTCGTGATGACGCGGCCGTCCTCCACGTAGAGGACGTCGAGGTCGACCCGGGCGCTCGGGCACACCTCGGCGAGCCTGGCCGCGTAGCGCCAGTGGGTCGCGGCCTCGCGGCCGTCGAGGATGCCGGCCGCGGCGAGCGAGAACGCCCCCGAGCACACCGACAGGACCCACGCACCACGGTCGACGGCGTCGCGGAGCACATCGAGGACCGCGGGGTCGAAGGGGCCGTCGACGGTACCGGCGGGCACGGCGACCAGATCCGCCTCGCGGGCGGCGTCGAGCGGGTGGGTCGGCACGACGCCGATGCCGCTCGTCGTGCGGTGGACCTCACCGGGGCGCGAGGAGCAGACGCGGAAGTCGAAGGCGGGCACGCCGTCGTCGGTGCGGTCGATGCCGAAGACCTCACAGAGCACGCCGAGCTCGAAGGCGGCGACGGGCTCCTGGACGACGACGGCGATCGTGCGCAGCATGCGACGAGTCTCGCACGAGGCTGGCAGAAAATGAATGGGCTACGTCAGTTCTGCCACTCGTGGCGGCATCTTGACCGGCGGAAGATTTCTGCCATGGACATCATCATCGTCATCGCCCTCATCGCCCTCCTCGCCGCCGCCCTCGAGCCGGCCCACCGCCGGACCCACGGCCTGCCCCGCGCACCGTTCGGAGCCGACGCCGAGCTCGACCGCGACGCCGCCCGCGCGCAGCACGACCTCTCCCTCCTGCGCTGAGCCTCGGTCGGCCCCGCGTCAGCCGACCCGACCGACCCGACCGACCCGACCAGGACGATCCGCGCACCACGTGCAGACGCAGCTCACACCACATACGCGCCACGGGCGGAACCTGACCCCATAGCCAGCCCGAGGCACAACCACACCGGCACCACAGGCCCCGCGGGCCGCCTTGCGTGGGTCTATCGCATCAACGGTGTAAGAGGCTTGATCGCCCTTCGGGGCGTGGAGGGTCGACATGACCGAGAACCTCACGACACTGGTGGATGTGGAGCCAAGCGGTGCTGACCCCGGCGGTGCCGGGC
>JAEWFB010000595.1 GCA_023389095.1 Actinomycetes bacterium | reverse complement strand
CGATCACGCAGATCATGGCCGCCCGCAAGGGCCGCATGGAGCAGATGACCAACCACGGCACCGGCTGGATCCGCATGGAGTTCCTCGTGCCGAGCCGTGGCCTCATCGGCTTCCGCACCGAGTTCCTCACCGAGACCCGCGGCACGGGCATCGCCCACCACGTCTTCGAGGACTACGAGCCGTGGTTCGGCACCATCACGACCCGCACGAGCGGCTCGCTCGTCGCCGACCGTGCCGGCGCCGTCACCTCGTACGCGATGGTCAACCTCCAGGAGCGCGGCGTCCTGTTCACCGACCCGACGACCGACGTGTACGAGGGCATGATCGTCGGCGAGAACTCCCGCGCCGACGACATGGACGTCAACATCACCAAGGAGAAGAAGCTGACGAACGTCCGCGCCTCCTCCGCCGACAACTTCGAGAAGATCGTGCCCCCGCGCAAGCTGAGCCTCGAGCAGAGCCTCGAGTTCTGCCGCGAGGACGAGTGCGTCGAGGTCACCCCGGACGCGGTCCGGATCCGCAAGGTCGTCCTCGACGCCAACGAGCGAGCGCGCACCGCTGCCCGGGCCCGGTCGGCGGCACGCGCCGAGGGTTGATCGGCCGTGGCGGGCGTGGTGCGAGCGCTCCGGCGGGTCGCGGCGGTCGGTCTCGCCGCGGTCCTGGCGACGTCGGCGGCTGCCTGCTCCGGCACGACTGAGGGCGGCTCTGCCACCGACGTGGCGCCGTCCTCGGCCGCGGCCGGCGCCAGCAGCGACGGGACGCCCAAGACCGGCGGAACGCTCCAGGTGCTCGTCGCCGGGGACGTCGCCACGTGGGACCCGCAGCTGATGTACGTCGGTCCCGAGGCCTTCTTCGCCCAGCGCGTCTTCGCGCGGGGCCTGACGGCCTACGGCACCGGCGAGCACCAGCGTGACGTCGTGCCCGACCTGGCCACGGACACCGGCACCACCAAGGACGGCGCGAGGACGTGGACGTTCACGCTGCGTGCGGGGCTCAAGTGGCAGGACGGCTCGCCGATCACGTGCGAGGACGTCCGTCACGGGATCGCGCGCACCTTCGACCGGCGCACGCACGTCGGCGGCACCAACTACGCCAGCTTCCTGCTCGAGATGCCGACCAAGGTCACGCCGGAGGGCCTGGAGAAGCCGGTCTACGAGGGGCCGGCCGACAAGGCCCACCAGAAGGACTTCGACCAGGCCGTCGGCTGCTCGGGGCGCACCATCACCTTCCACCTGCGCGACGCCGAGCCCGACTTCCCGCAGGTCGTGGCCCTGCCGGAGTTCGCCCCGCGCAAGGCCTCCAGCGACCGGAACGACGACAAGGCCTCCTTCGCGGCCATGTCGAGCGGGCCGTACCGGCTCGAGCAGCCGTGGAAGCCCGGCGAGGGCGGCACCTTCGTGCGCAACACGAACTGGGACCCCCGCACCGACCCCATCCGCCAGGCCTACCCCGACCGCATCCAGGTGACCGCCGGCCTCGGTGAGTCCACGGTCATCCAGCGCCTGCTCAACCAGAGCGACGAGGACACCTACGCGGTGTCGTGGGTCCAGGCGAGCCCGACCCTGCGCAACCAGGCCGGCACCGACCTCCAGGCCCGCCTCACCTACCCGTACACGGGCAACGTCGACTACCTGGCGCTGAACATGCGCAGCACCGTGATGTCGAACCCCGCTGTGCGCAAGGCGTTCTCGCTGGCCACCAACCGCGCCACGTACGTCACCGCCAACGGGGGCGAGGGGGCCGGCACCCCGACGTGGTCGATCCTGTCGCCCGCCGTCGACCCGTCGACCGTCGAGGTGCCGAGCGGCGCGAAGGTCGACGGCGACCCCGAGCAGGCGCGCCGGGTCCTCCAGCAGGCCGGAGTCAAGACGCCCGTGCGGGTGCGCGTCGTCTATGCCCGCTCGGTCCTCGGCGACAAGGCCTACGCCGCCCTCGCGGCCGGCTGGGAGCGTGCCGGCTTCGACGTCCAGCTGACGGGTGTCCCGCCCGAGCAGTACTACGAGACCATCGAGCGCAAGACCTCCGGGTCCTCGTTCGACGTGTTCCGAGGCGTCTGGACGCCCGACTGGCCGTCGGCCTCCGGGGTCCTGCCGGCGCTCTTCGACTCCCGGATCAACATCGACTCCACGGGTCCGGGCCAGGACGTCGGCTACTTCGACGACGCGACGGTCAACGGGCTCATCGACAAGGCCGGGGCGACCGCGGACCCGGTGCAGCGGGAGAAGGTCTGGATGCAGGCCGACAAGGCCCTGCGCGACGCCGGCGGCTACGTCGCCCTGTCGGCGACCAAGGCCCTCTACCTGCACGGGGCGGGCGTCGTGCACTACGAGGACCACGCGGTCGGCGGCATCGTCGACCTCGCCACGGTCGCCGTCCGCTGACCTGCCCCGACCCCGAGGAGGCCTCGTGGCCCGGCTCCTGTTCGTCCACGCCCACCCCGACGACGAGACCCTGACGTGCGGCATCGCCATGGCCCACCACGTGGCGCGTGGTGACGAGGTGCACGTGCTGACGTGCACGCTGGGGGAGGAGGGGGAGGTCATCCCCGCCGACCTCACGCACCTCGAAGGGCACCCCGACGACGCCCTGGGCCCCCACCGGCACGCCGAGCTGACCGAGGCGCTGCGCCGCATCGGGGCCGCGATGCACGTGCTGGGCGCCGACCCGGCGGCCGGCCGGCTCTCGCGCTTCCGCGACTCGGGCATGGTGGGCTCGCCGGCCGCGTCGCGGCCCGACGCGTTCGCCGGGGCCGACCTCGACGAGGTCGCCGGGCTCGTGTCCGAGGTGCTGCGCGCGGTGGGCCCCGACGTCGTCGTCACCTACGACGCGCACGGCGGCTACGGGCACCCGGACCACGTGCGCACCCACGACGCGACGCGCCGCGCGCTCCGGCTGCTGGAGGCGACCGAGCGGCCTGCGCGCACGTTCGAGATCCTGACGCCGTCGTCCTGGGCCCGCGCCGACCGGGCCTGGCTGCGCGCCGCCGATCCCTCCTGCCGGGCCCGGCCGGCCGGGCTGGCGCCGCTCGTGCTGCCGGCCGCCGACGACCCGTTCCCGCCGTCGGTCGTTCCCGACGAGCGCGTCACGCACGCCGTCGAGGACGCCGCGGCCCGACGCGTCAAGAACGAGGCGCTGCGGGCGCACGCGACCCAGGTCATCGTCGCGAGCGAGGACGTGCACGCCCTGTCCAACCTCATCGCGGCCCGAACCTCGGTCCACGAGGGGTTCCGACGCGTCGACCCCCTGACGTGGGAGACCGTGGGTGGCGCCGTGGCCGCGGGCGAGGCGGGCCTGCTCGCCTGACCGCAACGAGTCGGTCACGTCCGGGGCCACGCCGGGTCACCTCGCCGGTTGGCGGGCGGCGCCGGGTTACCGTTCGTGCCACCCGCACCGCAACCGAGGCCGTGCCACCGCACGACGCCGCGCACGGAGAACCATGGACACCTGGCAGCCCCAGCCCCGCCGCGAGACCCGCGCCACCGCGGTCCGCCTTCTCGTCGCGACCGTCGTGCTCGGGGGCGCCTACGCCGGCCTGAGCATCTGGGCCTCGGACCACGTCCCGGCGTCCGTCTCGGTCGGCGGGATCCACGTCGGCGGCATGACACCCGAGCGCGCCACCGCGGCCATCGAGCGGGGCGCGCAGGAGGTGCTGACGCGCCCGATCGCGCTCTCGGTGCCCGGTCGGCCCGAGCCGGTCAGCGTCGTGCCCGCCCAGGCGGGGCTCCAGGTCGACGCCGCTCGCTCGCTCGACGGGCTCACCGGCTTCACCCTCGACCCGCGCACCATCTGGTCCAAGCTGACCGGTTCGGTCCAGCTGCCGCTGCTGACGAACGCCGACGACGACCGCCTCACGGCCTACGTCGACGCGATCGCGCCCACGGTCGAGCAGCCGCCGAGTGAGGGCCAGGTCACCTTCCCCGACGGACGCGTCACCGTCGCGGTCCCGAGAGCGGGTCGCACCCTCGACGTCGCCGGCACCAAGCTGGCGCTGCGCCGTGCCTTCCCCGACTTCGCCACCGCGGTGGCCGCGGTGCGCGACACCGCCCCGAAGGTCAGCTCCGAGGCCGTCGAGCAGTTCGCCGACAGCACCGGCGCGGCCATCGTGTCCGGGCCGATCGCCCTCGTGGCCGGGACGACCCGGGTCCAGGTGCCCCCCAGCGACTTCGTCCCCTTCGTGACGGTCGGGCCGGACGGTTCGGGTGGCCTGCGCGCGACCTTCGACGAGCCGGGGCTCGCGCGTCTCGTGGCGAGCAAGGTGACCGTGCCGACGAAGGGGGCGACCAACGCCCGGTGGACGTTCGGCCCGAACAACGGGCCGCCGACGCTCGTCCCGTCCGTCGACGGGGCGGCCGTCGACCAGGATGCCGTCGCCAAGGCCGCGGTCGCGGCGATCACCGGGACCAACCGCACCGTCACCGTCGCGGCGGTCGCAGCCAAGCCGCCGTTCTCCACCGACGACGGCATCAAGGCCGGCGTCACCACGAAGGTCGTCGAGTTCTCCTCGGCGTTCCCGACCAACGACCCGAGCCGGACCAACAACCTCGTGGTCGCCACGCAGCGGATCAACGGCACCTACGTCCCGCCCGGCGGAACCTTCAGCCTCAACGCGATCCTCGGGGAGCGCACCGAGGACAAGGGCTACGCCGACGGCACGGTCATCATCAACGGACGCCTGACGCGCGGCACCGGCGGCGGCGTCTCGCAGGTCTCGACCGTCGTCTACAACCTGGCCTACTTCGCCGGCGTGCAGATCCTCGAGTTCCGGCCGCACGCGTTCTTCATCCCGCGCTACCCGGAGGGCCGCGAGGCCACGGTCCACTGGCCGACGATCGACAACAAGTGGAAGAACGACACGCCCTACGGGATGCTCCTGCAGACGTGGGTCGACCAGGGGCAGGTGCACGGCCGCGTGTGGAGCACGAAGGTGTGGGACGTCAAGAGCGTCAAGGGCCCCCGCAGCAACGTCAAGCCGCCGAAGACGATCCGCAGCGACAGCCTCAGCTGCTACCCGCAGCAGCCGAACCCCGGCTTCGACGTCACGGTGACGCGTCAGTGGTACCGCCCCGGCTCGCCGACGCTCGTCAAGAGCGAGGACGTCACGACGCACTACGTGCCCGAGGACGAGATCGTCTGCACGAACCCCAGGGCCACCCCGCCCTGAGGCCGTGAGCCGGCGCGGAGGCGGCACGGCCGCGGCCGGGTGGCCTCGCCCGACGTGTCAGGCAGAAGCAGGACGCGCCAGGTAGGTGTACTCGTGGTGGGTCTGGAAGCCGAGCCCGTCCCAGAACGCGACCCCGTCGGCGTTGTCGCCGGAGACCTGCAGGTAGATCGCGGGCATGTTGTTCTCGCGGGCCACCATGGCGATCGCCGACACGATGGTCGAGGCGATGCCGCGACGGCGGTGGTCGGGGTGCACCCAGAGGCCGAAGATCCCGGCCCAGCCGGGGTGGATGGCCATCCGGGCGATGCCGACGACGCGCTTGGTCGCCTCGTCGCGGACCGACAGGAACAGCTGCCCCTCGCTGCCGGTGAGGACGGCCTCGGTGGTGCCCGGCACGACGCGGCGCTGCTCGGCGTAGGCCATGAGCCACTCGGGCGACAGCGCGGCGTCGGCGTTGACCGGCACGGACTCGGTGGTGAGCGGCGGTACCTGCGCCGACAGGGCGGTCAGCACGAGCACCCGCGACCAGTCGGGGCGGCCGCCGCCGGCCTCGTACCCGCGCTCGATGAGCGCCTGGCCGAGCGGCTGCTCGGACACCTCGAAACCCGTCGGCCCGTGCAGCTGGAACAGGGCCGGAGCGTCGTGCTCGGCGTACCAGGCCTCGGCGTAGTCGATGGCCTTGTCGAGGGGGAGGCTCGGATCGCCCACCACGAGAACGGAGTTCGCGCGTCCGGTGAAGCCGGACGCCGAGCGCAGCACCCAGTCGCCGAGGCCCTTGCGCTCGGTGGCCGGCCATCCCCGCGCCATGAGCTTCTCGAGCTCGTCGGCCGAGACGCGCTGGTGGGCCCGGCCCGGCTGGCTCGCCGGCGGCGGGACGTCCTTGGCGGCGATGACGTCGGCGCGGATCAGCTTGACCCGCTCGGTCTGCTGACCGCCCTGACCGCCGTGGCCGGCCCCGCCCACGCGGGCGTCCACGACGAGGAAGTCGTCGTTGCGGGCGACGAGCTCGCCGACGAAGTCGGTCGCGCTCGCGTCGCTGCCCTCCTGGAGGCGGTAGCGCACGACGACGCGGCCGCCGACCGTCAGGCCGGCCGTGACACGGTGGCCGGCCGTGTCGGTGGAGGCCGGCGAACCCGGGGCAGAGGCGTTCTCGTGGTCGCCGAGGGGGCCGTCCTCGGGACCCGTCTCAGCAGCGGGGTCGTGCATGGGCTCGCCAGTCATGTCCGGCATACTAGGCGGTGCAGCAACCCACCCCGAACGCTCCCAGGAGGTCCCCTCCCCATGACCTACGTCATCGCCCAGCCGTGCGTCGACCTCAAGGACCGCGCGTGCATCGAGGAGTGTCCGGTCGACTGCATCTACGAGGGCAAGCGTTCGCTGTACATCACCCCGACGAGTGCGTCGACTGCGGCGCCTGCGAGCCGGTGTGCCCGGTCGAGGCCATCTACTACGAGGACGACGTCCCCGAGCAGTGGGCCGACTACTACAACGCGAACGTCGAGTTCTTCAACGACCTCGGCAGCCCGGGCGGTGCCGCCAAGCTCGGCGTCATCGACAAGGACCACCCGCTCGTCGAGGCCCTGCCGCCCCAGTCGCACGACGAGTGACGCGGCCGGCTGACGACGCGGTGGCCCCCACCCAGACCTTCGGACCGGCGCCGCTCGACCTGCCCGCCTTTCCCTGGGACTCGCTCGCGCCCCACAAGGTGCGGGCGAGCGCGCATCCGGGGGGCCTGGTCGACCTCTCCGTCGGCACGCCCGTCGACCCGACCCCCGAGGTGGTCCGGCGGGCGCTGGCCGAGGCCGCGGACGCGCCCGGCTACCCGCTGACGGTCGGCACCGCCGACCTCCGCGCGGCCATCGTCGAGTGGTTCGCGCGCCGACGCGGCGTGCCCGGGCTCGGCACCGACGCCGTGCTGCCGACCATCGGCAGCAAGGAGCTCGTGGCGTGGCTGCCCCTCCTGCTCGGGGTCCGCCACGGCGACGTCGTCGGCATCCCCGAGGTGGCCTACCCGACCTACGACATCGGGGCCCGCCTCGCCGGGGCCACCCCGCGCGTCGTCGGGTCGCTCACCGGGCTCGGCCCGCTGACGCCGTCCACCACCCCGAAGCTCCTGTGGCTCAACAGCCCCGGCAACCCGCACGGTCAGGTGCTGGGCGTCGGCCACCTGCGCAAGGTCGTCGCGTGGGCACGCCGCCACGGCGTCGTCGTCGCGAGTGACGAGTGCTATGCCGAGCTCGACTGGCGCGAGGGCCAGTACGGCACCGCGACGCCGAGCATCCTGCACCCCGACGTGTCCGACGGCGACCACACGGGACTGCTCTCGGTGTACTCGCTGTCCAAGCAGTCCAACCTCGCCGGGTACCGCGCGGCGCTGGTGGCCGGCGACCCGGCGCTCGTCGGGCGCGTCCTCGAGGGCCGCAAGCACGCCGGCATGATCATGCCGGCGCCGGTGCAGGCCGCGATGGCCGCGGCCCTGCGCGACGACGCCCACGTCGAGGCCCAGCGCGCGGTCTACGCCCGGCGTCGGGCCCTGCTGCTCGAGGCGGTCACGCGGGCCGGCCTGCGCGTCGACCACTCCGAGGCGGGCCTCTACCTGTGGGCCACGCGCGACGAGGACTGCTGGTCGACCGTGGCCGACCTGGCCGAGCGGGGCGTCCTCGTGGCACCCGGTGCCTTCTACGGCAGCGCCGGTGCGCGGCACGTCCGCATCGCGCTGACCGCGAGCGACGAGCGCATCGCCGCCGCGTGCGGGCGGCTCTGAGCCGCGAGCCTCGGGCGGACCGGTTTTCTCTCGTCAGGTGACGCTGGGGTAACGTCGCTGCGGAATACGAAGACTCAGCGCCTCGTGCCCGGGGCAACCAGGAGGAACGAAGTGACGAAGGCAGTGGACGCGACGCTCAAGGTCGCCGACAAGGAGCTCACCTTCCCCGGAGTCGAGGCCGTCGAGGGCAATGACGGGCTCGGCGTGAGCTCGCTGCTCAAGGAGACCGGCTTGGTCACCTACGACGTCGGCTTCGTCAACACCGCGTCGTGCAAGAGCGACATCACCTACATCGACGGCGACGCCGGCATCCTGCGCTACCGGGGCTACCCGATCGAGCAGCTCGCCGAGCACTCGTCGTTCACCGAGGTGTCCTACCTGCTCATCTACGGCGAGCTGCCGACCCCCGAGGAGCTGACGCGCTTCGAGGACTCCATCCGCCGGCACACGATGCTGCACGAGGACCTCCGCGCCTTCTTCAACGGCTTCCCGCGCGACGCGCACCCGATGCCGGTGCTGTCCTCGGCCGTCTCGGCGCTCGGCACGTTCTACCAGGACAGCCTCGACCCGTTCGACCAGGAGCAGGTCGAGATCTCGACGGTGCGCCTGCTCGCCAAGCTGCCGACCATCGCGGCCATGGCACACAAGAAGAGCGTCGGCCAGCCGTTCATGTACCCGGACAACTCGCTCTCGCTCGTCGAGAACTTCCTCCGGATGACGTTCGGCTACCCGGTCGAGCCGTACGAGGTCGACCCGACGATCTCCAAGGCCCTCGACCTGCTCTTCATCCTGCACGCGGACCACGAGCAGAACTGCTCCACCTCGACGGTCCGTCTCGTCGGCTCGGCGCACGCCAACCTCTTCAACTCGGTCTCCGCGGGCATCCACGCGCTGAGCGGCCCGCTCCACGGCGGCGCCAACTCGGCCGTGCTCGACATGCTCGACCAGCTGCACGCCTCGGGCGACGACCCGAAGAAGTTCATGGAGAAGGTGAAGAACAAGGAGGGCGGCGTCCGGCTCATGGGCTTCGGCCACCGGGTCTACAAGAACTACGACCCGCGCGCGGCCATCATCAAGAAGTCGGCCGACGAGATCCTGGCCAAGCTGGGCCACAACGACCCGCTCCTCGACATCGCCAAGGGCCTCGAGGAGATCGCCCTGGCCGACGACTACTTCGTCGAGCGCAAGCTGTACCCGAACGTCGACTTCTACACCGGCCTCATCTACAAGGCCATGGGCTTCCCGACGAAGATGTTCACGGTCCTGTTCGCCATCGGCCGCCTTCCGGGCTGGATCGCCCAGTGGCGCGAGATGATGAACGACCCGGAGACCAAGATCGGGCGTCCGCGCCAGATCTACACCGGCGCGCCGGAGCGCGACTACCCGCAGCACTGAGCCCGCCGGCTCCCTACCGCACCAGACGCCTTCGGCACCGAACGACTCGTTCGGTGCCGAAGGCGTCTGTGCGCCGGCGTGTTCGCGCCTCACCGGCGAGCTCGGCACCGAACGACTCGTTCGGTGCAGCCGGGGATGGGGCAGGGTGGGGGCATGGCGACGTACACGGTCAACGACGCGGCGGTGGCGGCGGTGCGCGAACGCATCGACAGGCGGCAGTACGTGCTCGACAGCGACTGGGGCCGGGTTCAGCCCGACGCCCAGGCGCAGAACGACTACCTCGAGCGGCACTCGTGGGAGGAGTACGCGTCGTGGCACCTCGGTCTGACCGAGGGAGCGAACGACGGCACCAAGGCCCGGTACGCCTTCGTCTGCGGCGACCTGCGCCGCGTGCACCGCAGCGGGCTCATCGCCTGCGTCTACCGGGCCGCCGAGTGGCGCCACAAGAAGGTCGAGCTCGCGGCGCACGACCTGCTGCAGCACCTCGACGCCGTCGCCGGCATCGACTGACGCGCGGGCCCGTCGGCGGTCAGGCCAGGGTGATGGTGACCGTCGTGCCGCCCGTGCCCCCGGACCAGCCGGCGTCACCCTTCGAGCGGTCCCACACGCGGTCGCCGATCGCGACGCGCGTCGCACCGTACTGGTCGGCGCGGGCGACGCCCCAGTGCGCGACGGCCCAGGCGAGGGTCTCGTTCGGTGCCGTGACGACGACGTCGTGCGCGCCGGTGCGCACCGAGGTGATGCCCATCTGCTGGGCGAGGTCGCCGACGACCCGGTCCGGCGCGACGCTCGTCTTGGCCGCGTCGAGGCGGCAGGTGAGGCCGGCGGGGGAGTGCCCGGTCAGCGTCGAGGCGAGCACGCGGCCCTGCCCCTCGTGGTCGCGGTAGGCCTCCGGGAAGCCGCTGCGCTGGACCTTCTGGGCGATGGTCGTGATGTCGGCCGTCTGGTAGCCCTTGAACTTCACGAGGGCGTCGTAGAAGGCGTTCGTGGCGTGCACCATGTCGAGGATCTGCTTCTCGGTGCCCCAGCCCTGGCTGGGTCGCTGCTGGAAGAGGCCGAGGGAGTCGCGGTCGCCGTAGCGCAGGTTGCGGATCTTCGACTCCTGGAAGGCCGTCGTCAGCGCGATGGTCGCCGCCCGCGGCGGCAGCTCGCGCTTGATCGCGAGCGCGGCGATGAGCGCGGCGTTCGCGGTCTGCTCGGGGTCGAAGGTCTCGGTCATGCCGCCGGCGGTGATGGTGCACGTCGGGTTGACGACGCTGGCGTACAGGAAGCGCGCCCCGAACCAGCCCCCCACCGCGACGAGGGCGACGACGACGAGCACCACCACGCCCCGCCGCCGGCGTCGGGCGGTGCTGGGCCGGGGTGCGCGGGACTCGGCGAGAGTCGGGCGCGTGCGGGTCGGCATGGGGTCCTCGTCGTCGTCGGCGTCGCTCGCAGGGTCGTGCGGTGCGTCGGGTGGTGCGGTGCGTCTGCTCGTGCTGTGGGTGGTGCCTGGTCAGTCGTTGGCGTGGAGGGCGGCGTTGAGGGCGATGCCGGTTCCCGCGCGGTCGCGGGCCTCGACGGCGCCGGTCACGCTGTTGCGGATGAACAGGATGTTGTTCGACCCCGACAGCTCACGGGCCTTGACGACCGCGCCGTCGGGGAGGGTCACCTTGGTCCCGGCCGTCACGTAGAGACCGGCCTCGACGACGCAGTCGTCGCCGAGGGCGATCCCGATGCCGCCGTTGGCACCGACCAGACAACGCTCGCCGATGCTGACGCGTTCCGTGCCACCGCCGGACAGGGTGCCCATGATCGAAGCACCGGCGCCGATGTCGGAGCCGTCGCCGACGACGACACCCTGCACGACCCGGCCCTCGACCATCGAGGTGCCGAGCGTTCCGGCGTTGAAGTTGCAGAAGCCCTCGTGCATGACGGTCGTGCCCGGCGACAGGTGGGCGCCGAGGCGCACGCGGTCGGCGTCGGCGATGCGCACGCCCTGGGGGACGACGAAGTCGGTCATCCGCGGGAACTTGTCGACGCCGTACACCGAGACGTGCTGTCCCGAGGTGCGCAGCCGCATCCGGGTCTGCTCGAAGCCCTCGACCGGGCAGGCGCCGACGCTCGTCCACACGACGTTCGGCAGCACGCCGAAGATGCCGTCGAGGTTGAGAGTGTTCGGGGCCACCAGGCAGTGCGAGAGCAGGTGCAGGCGCAGGTAGGCGTCCGGCACATCCTGTGGAGCGGCATCCAGATCGATCTGGGTGAGAACGACGTACGTGCGCACTCCGCGGCGGGGGTCC
>JAEWFB010000462.1 GCA_023389095.1 Actinomycetes bacterium | reverse complement strand
CGTCGGTGGTGTCGGTGGCGTCGGTGGCGTCGGTGGTGTCGGTCGTGTCGGTCACGGCTGGGTCACCCGCTGAGGATGACGCGCCCGCGCGCCCGCAGCCGGACGATCGAGGGGTCGCCATCGTCCGTCGTCAGGAGCGAACCGTCGTGCTCATGGAACCCCCGGACGAGCCGGTCGCCCCGCCCGCGCCGCCGTCACCGGACGCCGGTGGAGCGCCGCCCGGCTGGTCGCCGGTCGATGTCGCGGACGGTGCCGTTGCCGTCGTCGTGCTCGTCGTCGAGCGCGCCGTCCGGGTGGCCGGCCTGGCGGCCCTGCTGGCCCGTCCGGTCACGGCGCTGGCCTGGGTACCGCTCGCCCTGGCGAGGCAGCTGCGGTCGGTGCCGTGGGTCGACGGCGTCATCGCCCGCGGAGCCCGGGAGCGGCAGGAGGCCACCAGGCGCGCCTACGGGGTGGCGCAGCGGGTGGCCCCGCAGCTCGTCGACTCGGTGCTCGGTCTCGTCGACCTCGACGACGTCGTGCACGAGCACGTGGACGTCGACGGCATCGTCGCCGGGGTGGACCTGGAACAGATCGTGGACCGGATCGACGTCAATGCCATCGTGGCGCGGGTCGACATCGACGCGGTCCTCGCCGGGCTCGACCTCGACGCCATCGTCGCCGGGGTGGACCTGCAGCGGATCATCGACCGGATCGACGTCAACGCGATCGTGGCGCGCGCCGACATCGACGCCGTCCTCGCCACGCTCGACCTCGACGCCATCGTCGCCGGGGTGGACCTGCAGCGGATCATCGACCGGATCGACGTCAACGCGATCGTGGCGCGGGCCGACGTCGAGGCGGTCATCGCCAAGGTCGACGTCGTCGCGCTGGCCGAGGTCGTCGTCGAGGGGATCGACCTGCCGGGGATCATCCGCAGCTCCACCGGGTCGATGGGCTCCGAGGGGATCCGGGAGGTCCGCCGGCAGGGGATCGGCGCCGACGAGCGGGTGGCACACGTCGTCGACCGGCTCCTCCATCGCCCCGAGCGGGCTCCCGGCCCGACCTTCGAGGACGGGGACGGGGCACCCTCGACACGGCCGCAGATCCGGCGTGAGTGGGGCGGGCCGGATCCGGACGGCCCCGACCCCGCCCCCTGACGACCATGACCGCGCAACCGCCGCTGGACCCGGCCCGGGGGCCGATCGCGCGCCTGACGATCCCGCAGGCCGCCCGGTCGGTGCAGGGCCACCGTGCCGGCGTCGTGACGCGCGTGCTCGCAGGGACCGTCGACGGGCTCGTGGCCGTGGTGGCCGTCGCTGTCGGGTACGGGGGCGTCGTCGCCGTGACCTACCTCCTGCGTCCGCGGGGCTTCACCGTTCCCGACCCCGGCTTCCAGCTGCTCCTGGCCGTGTTCCTCGCCTTCCTCACGTGCTATCTCGGCCTCGCGTGGGCCACCACCGGGCGCACCTACGGCGACCGCCTCCTCGGGCTGCGGGTCGTCAGCTCGCGCGGCCGGCGGATCCGACCCCTCGTCGCCCTCGTGCGCGCCGTCCTCTGCGTGTTCGTGCCGATCCTGCTCTTCTGGGTCGTCTTCAGCCGCGAGAACCGCTCCGCGGTGGACGTCCTGCTGCGGACCTCCGTCGTGTACGACTGGGCCTCGGCCTCCGAACGGCCGGACCCCACCCCTACGCGCTGAAGTACTCGCGCAGCGCGGCGTCCTGCTCCGGGGTGAGGTCGGTGTGCAGCAGGCTCGGGTGGTGGGCCACGAACGCCGCGCGCACCCGCTCCAGCGCGACGTCCGAGGTCATGACGAACAGCGCCGACGTGCCGGGGGTGACCTCGTCGCGGACCTGCTGGAGGAAGGCCTCCCCGATGCCCGCCTCGCGCAGTGAGCCGCTGAGCGCCCCGGCGGCGGCGCCGACGGCGAGACCCAGCACCGGGGCGAAGAAGATGATGCCGAAGAGCAGCCCCCAGAACGAGCCGCCGAGCGCGCCGCCCGCCGTGGCGGACGGCACGTGGGCCGCGCGCGGGCGTGGCGCCCCGGTCGGCCAGGTCACGACGGCGGCGTCGAGGACCCGGAGCGCCCCGTCGCGCTCGAGACCGGCCAGCGTGCGGCTGGCCTCCTGGGCGCCACGTTCGTCGTCGAAGCGCCAGACGGTCAGGGTCGCCGCCCGTCCGTCGGCGTCCTGGGGCGGCGCGTCGGCGTCGGCCGGGGAGGAGGCACCGCCGCGGGCCAGTCCGGCCACGATGTCGCGCCAGTCGGCCCGCATCCGGGCCGGCAGGCTCCGCAGCGCGAGCGACGAGCCCTGTTCGCTCCCGGGGAGCAGCCGGGCCGGGTCGCGGTAGCGGGCAAGGGTGTGGTTGAGGGTCGAGGCGCCGATGAGCACCCGCGCGAGCAGGTAGGCCCAGAGGAGCACGGTGGCGGCGGCGCCGAGCGCGCCGTAGAGCTGGGACGAGCTGCTGATGCGGTTGACGAGGTAGAAGACGCTGACGAGGTGCAGCACCTGGATGCCCACGCCGATGAGCACCGCCCCGGGCAGCAGGTCGAGTGCCGACGCGCCCGCCGGACGCGGCAGCACGCTGAGGAGGTACCAGCCGAGCAGCGTGTACAGCAGCAGCATCAGGAGCGTCAGCACGATCCCGAGGGCGTAGGCGGCACCGCGCAGCCAGTTGGCTGCGAGCGTGAGCGCGACGGCGAGCATCATGAACGCGACGACGGATGCCGCCGCCCTGGGCAGGTGGTGCAGCCGGGCGACGGGCAGGTGCCAGGCGAGCCTCGTGCCGATCCACACCGCCTTGGCCAGGTCCACCGACGTCGAGTAGAGGCCGACGACGCCGATGCCGAGCAGGATCCAGCGCCCCTGGTGGGCCTGTGCCGTGGCCTGCGAGACGGTCGAGGCCATGAAGCCTCCGAGCCCGGCGTCGGTGAGGTTGCTGCGCACCTGCTCCGGGCTGGAGAAGCCGGAGACGGCCACGAGCACCAGGGCCGCGGGCAGCAGCCACAGGAACAGGCGGAACGCGAGCGCGCCCGCGAGGAGGGCGCCGCCGGCGTCGCGGTCCTCGCGGAGCGCATCGGTGAGGAGCTTGACCGACGCGTGCTCGTCGCGGGCGGTCAGGAGCCGTCGGCCCGCCTGGGCCTGCAGGTGCCGGCCGCGGTCGAGGATCTGGCCGGGTCGGGCCGGTCCCTGACGCGGACGGTCGGCGGCCGGACCATCGCGGGGCATGCCCACGATGCTCCAGCCGCCGACCCGGTTGACGCCTCACTCCCGGAGCGTGATGCGCGGTCGCGGGCCCGGCGCGATGGTGGGCGCGATACCAGCCGTGCCGGTAGGGACCCGTGGGTCGCGGAAGGGACGTCCACGAGGGGCGCGGAAGCGTAGGGAAGGTGACCGGACATGACCACGGATCCAGAGCCAGCGGGCGTAGGCCCCGCCACTCCACCGACACAGCCGGTGCCCGTGCACGAGGTGCCGGTCCAGGCCGGCCCCAACGGGGACGTGCCCCCGGTCCTCCCGCCCACGGTGGACGGGCCGGTGGCGACGGTCCCCACGCAGGAGGTGCCGCTGGGTGATGTCGTGCTCGGGGCCGCGCCCGCGGCCCCGCTGCCCACGGGGAGCGTGCCGGTGCCGGCCGTTCCCGTGGCCGCCGCGTCTCCTCGGGAGGTGGCCGCGCTCGAGGCCGAGATCGAGCGGCTCCGCCGGCGCAACGCCCAGCTGGAGTCGCCCACGGCAGTGCGGGTACGCCATGCCGCGCGCACGACCGGCGTCGTCATCCTCATCATCATCGGCGCCCTGTGCCTCACCCTTGCGGTTCCGGCCGTCTGGGCGCGCAACCAGGTGCTCAACACCGACCGCTACGTCGCCACCATGGAGCCGCTCGCGACGAACGCCGACGTGCAGGCCTCGGTCGAGGCGGCCATCAACCGGCAGATCGCGGCACGCTTCGACATCGGTGCGTTCGTCGACCAGACCCTGCCCCCGCAGGCCGCGGGCCTCAAGGCGCCCATCGAGAGCGCGGTGTCGGGTCTCATCTCCACGGCCGTGCACAAGGCCGTCCAGAGCGACGCGTTCGCGACGCTCTGGACGGCCGCCAACCGCACCGCGCACGACTCGCTCGTCGGGATCCTCACGGGCGAGGGCCAGGGCAACGTGGTCACGGTGGCGAACGGTGCCGTGCTGCTCAACCTCGGCCCCATCATCGAGGCCGTCAAGGCGCGGCTCGTCGCGGCGGGCCTGACGATCGCGGCCCAGATCCCCGCGGTGGGCGCCACCATCGAGATCGCCCAGCTCCAGGGCATCGACAAGGCCCAGGCGGCCGTCCGGGCGCTCAACACCCTGGCGAACTGGCTGCCGTGGGTCGGGCTGGCCGCGTTCGCCGGCGCCATCGCGCTGGCCCGGGGTCGTCGTCGCAAGGCGCTGCTCTGGGCCGCGCTCGGGACCGCGATCGGGATGGTGCTGCTGCGCCTCGGGCTCGTCGTGGTCCGGGGGGTCTACCTCGACCAGATGCCCACGGACGTCATGTCGCCACAGGCCTCGGCCTACGTCTTCGACACCGTCACCCGCTTCCTGCGCGACGGCATCCGCCTCGTGTTCGTCATCGCCCTCGTCGTCGCGGCGATCGCAATCCTGCTCGGCCGCCGGGCGGCCATCGCCCGGGCGAGTGGCGCGGTGGCCAGGACCTCCCGCCGCTCGTGGAGCTCGCTCAGCGGCGGCCCCGTCGGGGCCACCGTCGAGCAGCACACCATGGCCGTGGGCGGAGCGGTCCTGGCGGCGGGCGCCCTGGTGCTCGTGCTGTGGAACAACCCCTCCGGCCTCGTCGTCCTCGTCATCGTCATCGTCGTCGCGCTCCTGCTGGTGGCCGTCTGGGGGATGGCGCAGGGCGTGGGACGCCAACGACCAGCGGGATGAGGGATGCCGGCCCGGGCGGCCCGACGAGGGTCCCCGGGCCGGCGGCGCCCGATGCCGCACGGTGTCGCTGCTGCCGAACGACCGTTGGTCGACGCGTCCCGCGGCTGCGGCGTGTCGGCTCCGACACGCCGGCGGGAGAGGCGTCGGGTGCGGCAATGGTCGTCGGTGATGGCTTGGTCAGGTCGAGAACTCTTGACGCGTGACTACTCTGCAGTGCAGAGTTGACGCATCGGGCGCACAGGGGCGCCCGCCGCGGAAGGAAGCGCCGATGTCCGACACCCAGCCCACCGCCCCCGTCCAGCCCGACCGTGCCGACGAGCTCGCCGCTGCCGAGGACGTCCTCACCCGCACCGAGCAGCTGCGCCGGGTGGCCCGCCGCGACACCCAGGGTCTCGAGATCCCGCTCCTCGTCCTCGGCGTCCTGACGCTCGGCTACGCGGCCGTCAGCCACGTCGAGCAGAACGTGCTCTACTCCGACGTCGGCCCGGGGGAGTCGAGGTACAGCACCGACGCCGAGCTGTGGTTCTCGCACTTCGCCGACAACTACTGGGCCCTGGTCGGCGGCGCCGGCCTGCTCGTCATCGGCGTGTGGTTCGGCATCCGGAGCCGGCGACGCGGGGCCGGGGCGGGCGCGGGCGCCTGGATCGCGGGCGGTGTCGGCCTGCTCCTCATCGCGACGTTCGGCCTGCCGTTCTCGGCATGGGGCATGGTCGGGATGTTCGGCATCGTCGGGTTCATGGCGCCGACGGCCTTCATCGGCATCGCCCTGCTGCTCATCGCCTGGCGGCGTCGTGACCGGCGGCTCGCCGTGTGGGTCGTCGCCTTCGGCGTCGTCGTGACGCTCGCGCACCTCGGCTTCTTCACCAACCGCTTCGGTGACCTGCTCAGGATCGTGGGCCTGGCCGACGCCGTCTCGGTGGACGTCGTCGTCCAGGCCGACCTCGTCGTCATGGCCGCGCTCGGTCTCGTCCTCATCGCGGTCGCCCTCCGCGGTCGTCGTGCGGGGGCCTCCACCCCGCGTCTCGGTGAGCCGGTGGCGTCGTGACCCCGCCCGACGCCGCGCCCGCCGACCCGGTCGAGGTGGCCGAGGCGTCGGGCGCGGACGAACCGCACCCGACGAGCCGGCTCGACGACGTCGTCCACCAGAAGGCGCGCCTCGGCATCCTGGCCCTCCTCTCGGAGGCCGACCGTGCCGACTTCACCTATCTCAGGTCGAACCTCGGCCTCACCGACGGCAACCTCGGCCGGCACATCGAGGTGCTCGCCGGCAGCGGCCTCGTCCATGTCGAGAAGGGCTACGCCGGGAGGCGCCCCCGCACGTGGGTCACCATCACCCGGGCCGGGCGGCACGCGCTCGCGGAGGAGATGGCCGCGATCCGCGAGCTGCTGCGCCGCTTCGAGGGCGGCTGACGCGTCGGCCCGCGGCCCGCGACGCACTCGGACGACCGTTGGTCGACGCGTCAGCCGACGGGGCGGCGTGTCGGCGTCGACACGCCGGGCGGGGACGCGCCCGGCGCACCAACGGTCGTCGGGGGGACGGACGCGTCGGGCGGGGGTGACGCCTCAGCCGGCCTCGCCGCGGTGGATCGGGGCGTGCGGGAACGACGTGGCAGCCGGGCGCTCGAGGTCGTCGCGGTGGTTGCGGATGAGGTCGAGGTTGCGGTCGCGCAGGTGGTCGAA
>JAEWFB010000573.1 GCA_023389095.1 Actinomycetes bacterium | reverse complement strand
CACCGCGGGGGGGGCGGGCGCCGCGTCCGACCGAGAGACCGTGAGTACCGAGAAGACCGCACCGCCCACCGCGAGGGCCACGTCCTCGCGACCGTCCCCGACCCGACGCAGGCGGCTCTTCGCGATGCTCGCCGTCGTCGCCGTCCTCGCGTACGCCAGCGACCAGGCCACCAAGGCCATCGCGCTCGCGACGCTCTCCGACGGCAGCACTCGCCCGTTCATCGGCGATCTCATCCGCTTCAAGCTCATCGGCAACCCGGGCGCCGCCCTGTCCCTCGGGGCGAGCAACACGTGGGTCATGACGGGCATCGCCCTCGCGGTCCTCGTCGCGATCGTCGTCGTCGCGCGCGACCTCGGGTCGCGGGCCTGGGCCCTCGCCCTCGGCCTGCTCCTCGGGGCCGCCGTCGGCAACCTCACCGACCGGTTCGTGCGGCCGCCCGGCGGCGGTCAGGGGCACGTCGTCGACTTCATCGACTACCACTGGTTCATCGGCAACGTCGCCGACATCTGGATCGTCGGGGCCGCCTGCCTCGTCGTCATCCTGGCCATGCTCGGCATCGGCGTCGACGGACGGCGCGACCGCGACAAGCGCGCCGCCGAGGCCTCGGCCACCGACGGCGCGGAGCGCGGCGATGACTGAGCCGGCTCCGGCGGCGCAGGCCCGCACCGTCCTCGTCCCCGACGGCCTCGAGGGCGAGCGCGTCGACTCCGGCGTCTCACGCCTCTTCGGGGTGTCGCGCACCAAGGCGGCCGAGCTCGCCGCGGCCGGCCACGTCGCGCAGGCAGGCCGCTCGGTCGGCAAGTCCGAGCGGCTCGTCGCCGGGGCGATGCTCGAGGTGTCGCTGCCGCGCGCCGAGGCGAGCCCCAGCCTGCAGGTCGTCGCCGAGCCGGTGCCGGGCATGCGGATCATCCACGACGACGACGACCTCGTCGTCGTCGACAAGCCGGTCGGCGTCGCCGCGCACCCGAGCCTCAACTGGACCGGGCCCGACGTCGTCGGTGGTCTCGCGGCGGCCGGCTACCGCATCTCGACCTCGGGCGCCCCGGAGCGCCAGGGCATCGTCAGCCGCCTCGACGTCGGCACGTCGGGGCTGATGGTCGTGGCCAAGAGCGAGTACGCCTACAGCCGCCTCAAGCACCTGTTCCGCAGCCGTCAGGTCGACAAGACCTACCACGCGCTCGTGCAGGGCCTGCCCGACCCGCTCGTCGGTACCGTCGACGCGCCGATCGGGCGCCGTCCCGGGGCGGAGTTCAAGTTCGCCGTCATGAGCACCGGCAAGCCGTCGGTGACGCACTACGAGGTGCTCGAGGCGTTCCGGTACGCGAGCCTGCTCGAGATCCACCTCGAGACCGGCCGCACGCACCAGATCCGCGTCCACATGGCCGCCCTGCACCACCCGTGCTGCGGCGACCCGCTCTACGGCGCCGACCCGACGCTCGCCGCCCGCCTCGGTCTCGACCGGCAGTGGCTGCACGCGGTCGGGCTCGGCTTCGAGCACCCCGGCACGGGGGAGTACGTCCACTTCGAGAGCTCCTACCCGGACGACCTGCAGCACGCGCTCGACGTCGCGGCGACGTTCTGAGCCTTCACCCTCGACCTGAGGGTGAAGGGTTCGGCGACACCTCGCGCGGCCCGTGTCATGACACCTGTCGCGACACGGGCCGTGACACCCCGTCGACACGCCGAAGGGCGTCGGTGGCCGGGCTTAGACTCGTCCACGATGTCGAGCCAGCCCGCCCCGCGTAACGACCAGAGCTTCGTGCACCTCCACGTGCACACGGAGTACTCGATGCTCGACGGGGCAGCCCGTATCGGTGACCTGTTCACCGAGGCGGCCCGCATGGGCATGCCGGCCCTCGCCACCACCGACCACGGCTACACCTTCGGCGCCTACGAGTTCTGGAAGAAGGCCCAGGGCACCGGCGTCAAGCCGATCATCGGCGTCGAGGCCTACATCACGCCGGGCACGCACCGCACCGACCGCACCAAGGTCAGCTGGGGCGACGGCGGCCGCGACGACATCTCCGGCAGCGGTGCGTACACGCACATGACGATGCTCGCCGAGAACAACGAGGGCATGCACAACCTCTTCCGCATGACCTCGATCGCGAGCCTCGACCAGGTGTACACGAAGTGGCCGCGCATCGACCGCGAGCTGCTGTCGACGTACGGCAAGGGGCTCATCGTCACCACCGGGTGCCCCTCGAGCGAGATCCAGACCAAGCTGCGCTTCGGGATGTACGACGAGGCTCGCGAGGTCGCCGGCGAGCTGCGCGACATCTTCGGCAACGACAACGTCTACGTCGAGCTGATGGACCACGGCCTCGAGATCGAGCGGCGCACCCAGAAGGACCTCATCCGCCTGGCCCGCGACCTCAAGCTGCCGCTCGTGGCCACCAACGACCTGCACTACACCCGCGCCGAGGACGCCAAGGCCCACGCGGCCCTGCTCTGCGTCCAGTCCGGATCGACCCTCATGGACCCCAACCGGTTCAAGTTCGACGCCGACGACTTCTACCTCAAGTCCGCCCAGGAGATGCGCCACCTGTGGCGCGAGCTGCCCGAGGCGTGCGACAACACGCTGCTCATCGCCGAGCGCTGCGAGGTCTCCTTCACCGAGGGCGAGGGGCGCTACATGCCGCGCTTCCCGGTGCCCGAGGGCGAGGACGAGACGTCGTGGTTCATCAAGGAGGTCGAGACCGGCCTGCAGCGCCGCTTCCCCGAGGGGGTGCCCGACTACGCCCGCAAGCAGGCGGCCTTCGAGGAGGACGTCATCGTCTCCAAGGGCTACCCGGGCTACTTCCTCGTCGTCGCCGACTTCATCAACTGGGCCAAGCGCAACGGCATCCGCGTCGGGCCGGGCCGTGGCTCGGGTGCCGGCTCGATGTGCGCCTACGCCATGGGCATCACCGACCTCGACCCG
>JAEWFB010000566.1 GCA_023389095.1 Actinomycetes bacterium | reverse complement strand
TCCTCAAGGCGCTCGGCTACGCGGCCCTGACCGTGTTCGCGCTGCTCTACCTGTTCCCGTTCGTCATCCAGGTCGGCACGAGCTTCAAGACCGACCCCGACGCGACGGCCAACCCGCTCAACCCGATTCCCTCGCACTTCACGACCGCGGCCTACCAGGCGCTGTTCCAGCAGGACTTCTCCCTGTGGTTCGGCAACTCGGTGGTCGTGGCGGTCCTCGTGACGCTCGGACGCGTCTTCTTCGACTCGCTGGCCGGCTACGCGCTGGCCCGGTTGCGCTTCCGCGGCCGTGGGGCCGTGACGATCGCCATCGTCGCGACGATGGCGGTGCCGGGCGTCGTGCTGCTCATCCCGAAGTTCCTCATCATCAAGCAGTTCGGCATCTACGACACCTACGCCGGCATGATCGTGCCGCTGCTCGCCGACGCCGCGGGCGTGTTCATCATGAAGAACTTCTTCGAGTCGGTCCCGGTGAGCCTCGAGGAGGCCGCGAAGCTCGACGGTGCCGGGGTGTTCCGCACCTTCTGGTCGGTCGTGCTGCCGATCGCCCGGCCGGCGCTCATCACCATCACGATCATCGCGTTCCAGTCCTCGTGGAACGAGCTGCCGCACTTCCTCGTGTCGCGACAGTCTCCCGAGACCAACACCCTGACCACCGGCGTCGCCGGGCTCCTCACGGGCGCCCTCGGGTCGGGCAACCGCTACCCGCTCAAGCTGGCGGCGGCCGTGCTCATGACGATCCCGGTGGCCGCGATGTTCTTCGTCTTCCAGAAGCGGATCATCTCCGGATCCCTCGAGGGCGCCGTCAAGGAGTGACGGCGGGGCGGCCTAGGGTCGGGGACCATGACTGCCCGTGTCGCCCCGCTCGCGTCCATCTCCATCGACTGCCCGGACCCGGACGCCCTCGCGCCGTTCTACCGGGGTCTGCTGGGCCTCGAGGAGGCGTTCGCGACGCCCGACCGCGGCGTCGTGTGCCTGTCCGGTGCGGGGCCGATGCTGACGCTGATGCGCGTCGAGGAGTACGAGGCCCCCACGTGGCCGCACGGTCCCCAGCGCCAGCAGCTGCACCTCGACCTCGCGGCCGACGACCTCGACGCGTGTGTCGCGGCCGCCCTGGAGATCGGCGCGCGCGAGGCCGGGCACCAGCCCGCGCCCGACCAGTGGCGGGTCATGCTCGACCCGGTCGGCCACCCCTTCTGCCTCAGCACGGTGCGCCCCGACTGACGCCGGCCTACTGACGCCGCTCGCGCGGCTCACCCGTGGCGATGGCGGTGCTCGGCCCGCCACGTCGTGGAGACCTCGACCTGCTCGACGGCGTCCCACGCGTCCTTGACGATGCGGGCCGCCTCGGCCTTGCCAGGGTCCTCCGGCCCGCGGGGCAGCTCCCTGCGGCTGTGCGCTCCGCTGCGACCGCCCTGATGCTCGGCCACCGGGGTGGTTCGCGTAGCACGGATCGCTGCCGCGCTCTCGCGCGCGAGCTCGGGCGTGCGGAACCGCCACAGCGGTAGCAGCTCGTCCTCGTACGGCTGGGCCCGGAGCACGCCCTGCTCACCACGCCCGACGCGGGAGTGCCCCCGGTGGGCGAGCAGGTCGAGGTGCTCGAGATCGACGTTCTCGTACGGGTCAGGCGGCGGGCTCACGCCCCGGTCGTACCCCGCGGGCGCCGCCGCCCGATCCAGTAGCCCGCGAGCCCGGCAAGCAGCGCGAGTCCTCCCGCGGCGAGCCCGAGGGCGACCTGCATCCTGGGGGTGAGCATCGAGACGTCCGGCACGACGACCCCGTCGGAGAGGGGCGCGTACGCGAACCAGCCGTACACGGCCGGTCCCGACTGCGCCCACACCACGGCTGCAGCCACGAGGAGCGCGGCGGCCGCGAGGGCCACGGCGGCGACCCAGACTCGTGCGGACATGTCTGAACCGTAGTGCGCGTGAGGGCTGGGCGTCGGTGCTGAAGGCTAGGTTCGCAGCATGACCTTCGAGGTGCGGCCCGCGACCGCCGAGCGGTTCGACGACGTCGCGACGATGCTCGGCCCGACCAACCCGGCCTCGACCGTCTGCTGGTGCCTGAGCCACCGTCTCCCGTCGAAGGAGAGCCGCGCGCTCCTCGGTCCGGCCCGCCGGGAGTACGTGCGCGACCTGTGCGCGCGCGAGGTCGCCCCCGGCGTCCTGGCCTACGACGGCGACGAGGTCGTCGGCTGGGCGGCCGTGGCACCACGGTCGGAGCTGCCGTTCGCGCGCTCGCGCCTCATCCCGCACGTCGACGACCTGCCCGTGTGGTCGGCGTGGTGCATCCGGGTGCGGCCCGGCCACCGGCGGCGCGGCATCTCGCTGCCGCTGCTCGAGGGTGCGGTGGCCCATGCGCGGCAGCACGGCGCCCCGGCCGTCGAGGGCTACCCGGTCGACAACCGCGGCGAGAAGGTCGACCTCACGATGGCCTACGTCGGCACCCGCGGCCTCTTCGAGCGCGCCGGGTTCACCAAGGCGGCCGACACCGACAGCATCTCGGGAGGGTTCCCGCGCGTCGTCATGCGGCGCGACCTCAGGTGAGCGGGCCCCGGCCGCCGCGTCGGGCTGTCACTGCCGCGTCGTAGGGTCGGCGCCATGACGGTCGTCGGAACTGACGGTCTGGCGCGCCCGGTGTGGGCCTCGTCGGACCCCCTGCTCATGGAGTACTACGACACCGAGTGGGGCATGCCGGTCCGCGACGAGGCCGGGCTCTACGAGCGCATCTGCCTCGAGGGCTTCCAGTCCGGGCTGTCGTGGGCCACCATCCTGCGCAAGCGTCCCCGTTTCCGCGAGGTCTTCGCCCGTTTCGACCCCGATGTCGTCGCCGGCTACACCGAGGCCGACGTCGAGCGCCTCCTCGGCGACGCCGGCATCATCCGCCACCGCGGCAAGATCCAGGCCGCGATCACCAACGCCCGGGCCACTGTCGCGCTGCGCGAGGAGGGCGGCCTCGTCGACCTCGTGTGGTCCTTCCAGCCCACCGACACGCCACGCCCCAGTGACCACTCCGAGGTGCCGACCGTCTCCGACGAGAGCAAGGCTCTGTCGAAGGCGTTGCGCAAGAAGGGATTCGCGTTCGTCGGGCCGACCACGATGTACGCCCTCATGGAGGCCGTCGGCATCGTCGACACGCACCTCGTCACCAGCCACCGACGCGCCAGCAGCGGCGTCTGGCCCGCCTGACGCGTCCGACGGCAGCGCGCGTCAGTCCCCGAGCACGGCGCGGGCCGCGTTGTGGCCCGGGATGCCGCTGACGCCGCCGCCGCGTCGGGCACCGGCGCCCGCGAGCAGCAGCGAGGCGTGCGGCGTCTCGACGCCCCACGTGCCGACCTCCGACTCGTGCTCGGCCCACGGCCACTGCAGCGAGCGGTGGAAGATGTTGCCGCCCGGCAGGCCGACCGACTGCTCGAGGTCGACGGGGCTCTTGACCTCGAGGCACGGGTTGCCGTCGCCGTCGCGCATGAGCACGTCCTCGATCGGCTCGGCGAGCACCGAGTCGAGCGAGCGGAGGGTCGCCTCGAGCGCCGCCCTCGTCGCGGCCTCGTTGTCCTCGCGGAAGAGTCGGGCCGGCAGGTGCAGGCCGAAGAGCGTCAGCGTCTGCGCGTCCGACGCCGCGAGCTCGGGCCCGAGGATGGAGCGGTCGCTCAGGGTGTGGCAGTAGATCTCGCACGGCGGCAGGTCCGGCACCCGACCGGCCGTGGCCGCGGCCCACGCGTCCTCGAGCTGGCGGTAGCCCTCGTTGATGTGGAACGTGCCGGCGAACGCGGCGCGCGGGTCGGCGCCGGTCTCGCGCAGCCGCGGGAGCCGCGTCAGGAGCATGTTGACCTTGAGCTGTGCGCCCTCGACGTCGTCCTCGGTGGGCACCGGGTCGGCGCCGGCGGCCGCGAGCAGCCGGTTGAGGACGGTGGGCGCGCACGCCGCGAGCAGCGTCGTGGCGCGGGCGCTGCCACCCGCGCTGCCCGCGTCGATCCCGCTGCCGCCGGCCCACGTGACCTCACCGGTCGAGGGGTCGACGGCGGTGACGTCGGCACCGGTGACGACCGTGGCGCCGGCGTCGACGGCGGCCTTCGCGAGCGCGTCGGTGAGGGCGCCCATGCCGCCGACCGGCACGTCCCAGTCGCCGGTGCCGCCACCGATGAGGTGGTAGAGGAAGCACACGTTCTGGCGGAGGTCGTCGCCGCGCATCGAGGCGAAGGTGCCGATGAGGGCGTCGGTGGCGATGATGCCGCGCAGGGTGTCGTCGTCGGTCACCGCCTCCACGAGCTCGCCGACGGGCCGGGTCGTCAGCGCGTCGAACAGCTCGGGGTCGCCGGACAGGCCGCGCACGTCCGCACGCGAACGCAGCGGGTCGAGCACGGTCGGGAACACCTTCTCGGCGAGCGCGCCCATCCGGCCGTAGAAGTCGGTCCAGCCGGCGTACGCGGAGTCGCCGCCGGTGAGGGTTCGGAAGGCCGCGCGCGTCGCGTCGGCGTCTCCGTGGTCGACGAGCAGGCCGCGGTCGGGGTCGGCCGGGACCGGCGTGTACGAGGAGTATCGGCGGCGGATGAGGCGCAGGTCGAGGTCGAGGTCGGTGAGCACCTGCCGCGGCAGCAGCGACACGAGGTAGGAGTAGCGCGACAGGCGCGCGTCGACGCCGGGGAAGGCGCGCGCCGACACCGCGGCGCCGCCGACGTGCTCGCCCTTCTCGAGCACGAGCACCCGTCGGCCGGCGCGGGCGAGGTAGGCGGCGGCGGTCAGGCCGTTGTGGCCGGCCCCGATGACGATGTCGTCGTAGTGCACGCGCGCCACCCTAGCCACCGCCCCCCTTCCCGCAACACACCGAGAAACAGCCAACCCCCGCTGGAATAACCAGCAGGGGTTGGCAACTACTCGGTGTGTTGCGGGTGAAGCGGTCAGGGCAGGGTCAGCAGGGTCAGCGCGGGGCGGGGTCCGCGGCCGCCCGGGCGTGCTCGGCGGCCTGGCGCGCGCTCCAGACGCGGTCGGCGGCGTCGATGCTGGCCCGGCTCGACAGGTCGACCCCGGCGCGGCGAGCAGCGGCCCTGGCCTTCGCGGACGTCAGGTCGGGAATGCTGAACCGCTCCGGCGTGATGGTCCGGTCGACCGACGCGTACCGCGCGGCGTCGCGGGCCAGTGTCGGTCCCGACGCCTCGGCCTGGGCGAGGGCCGCCTGCGGCGTCAGCCGCGCCGTGACGCCGAAGGCGGGCTTGGTGACGACCGCGTAGCCGTCGCGGTGGCCGGCGACGTTGGGGTGGTAGCTCTCGGTGACGGGGTTGGACAGCCCGTTGAGCCACTCGGGGCTGTCGCAGACCGCGTGCCCGACGAACCTCGAGGTCGGGTTGACGAAGGTGAACCCCTTGGAGGTCGCCACCGAGGCCGTCTTGCTGTTGAGCAGGTCGGCCGTGGCGTTGAGGCGCGTCTCCTCGGCGGGGCTGAACCACGTGAAGGCGTTGCAGTCCTGCCCGTTGAAGATGCGCGGGTAGCCGACGACGATGACCTTGGCGTTCGGCGCCTTCGCGCGGATCGAGGTGTAGAGCGTCGTGAGCCGCCCGGGCAGCGTGTTGTCGATGACGTTCTGCGCGCCGTCGATGGCGCCGTTGCAGTCGCTCATCCACCCGGGCTGCGCGCACTCGGTGAGGACGTCGGCGAACCCGGCGTCGTTGCCGCCGACCGAGATCGTCACGTAGGCGGTGCTGCTCGACAGCGCCGACAGCTGGGTGTTGGTCACGTCGGCGACGGTGGCGCCCGAGCAGGCGCGGAAGGTCAGGGTGAGCCCGAGGCTCGACGCGTCGAGCGACGGGTAGGCGTACACCGACCGCTGGCACGAGGTGCCGTCGCTGATGTACGTGCGGGTGCCGGTGCCCGAGGAGTACGAGTCGCCGAGGGCGACGTAGCCCGCTCCGGCAGCGGACGCGGGGGCACCGAGCGCGAGGCCGGTGGCGGCGGCGGTCAGCGTGATGGCTCCGGCACCGGCGAGGCGGCGACCGAGGGAAGACCTGCTACTCACGACACACTCCTTCGTGGATCGATCACTGGGCAGAGCGCGGGCGTCGACCTGGTCCTCCGGCACGTCGTGTGTGCCCCTGAGTCACACGTCCACCCCGGACGCTAGGGCCGCGGGGTCCGGCCCGCGAGCCGAAGCGTCGGCGGTCGGGCCGGCCGCCGACCGCCTACGCTGGCGGCAGGGGTCGCCGCCGCGTGAGCGTGACGACGAGCCTGACGACGAACTTGGCCTCGACCGTGACCACAGGAGAACCGATGGGCTTCCCCGAGAACGTCCTCGCCCGCGGCGAGCGGGTCGAGCGCGACCTGCACCCGCACTGGCTCACCGTCGTGGGTCCGACGCTCCTCGGGCTGCTCCTCGCGGCCCTGTGCGTCCTCGCCGTGGCGGCCACGCCGAACGACAGCACCGGCAACACGATCCAGTGGGCCGCGGTCGCCGTCCTCGTGGCCCTGGCGGTCGTCGCCGTCGTCGTGCCCTACCTGCGCTGGCGCACGACGCACTACGTCATCACCTCGCACCGGGTCATGGTGCGCCGGGGCATCCTGACGAAGACCGGCAAGGACATCACGCTCTCGAAGATCACCGACGTCAGCTTCGAGCAGACCCTGCTGGACCGGGTCATCGGCTCGGGGTCGCTGCACATCGAGTCGGCCGGCGACAGCCCCGACGAGAACCTGTCGGACATCCCGCGCAGCAACGAGGTGCAGCAGCTCGTCAACCGCCTCATCGACGAGGACGACCTCCGGCGCCGCGCCCACGGCCGGGGCGAGGTCGAGGACGCGTACGACGCCGGGTACGACGACGCCGGGTACGACGACGCCTACGAGCGCGGCACGACATCCGTCGACGACACGCAGGTCATCCGCGAAGGCCGGCGCGGCCGGCGCGACCCCGGCGACCGGCCGCCGCTCGCGGAGGAGCGCCGCCGCCCGGGCACCGCGGACGGCGACCCGTACTGACGCGCCCGGCCCGACGCGTCCGGCGTGACGCGTCCGGCGGGCCACCACGTCGGGAGGCTCACGCGTCCGACCCCTTCTGGCGCACGCGTCCGCGTGGCACAGTCGGACCCATGACCGTGCCCACCGAGCCGACCGATGCCTCCCCGACGACCAGCGCGACCGACGCCTACCGCGCCTCCCGCGACCAGCTGCTCGACCTGCGCGGCGACCACGCCCGCGCCGTCGCGGAGTTCGCCTGGCCCGAGCTCGGCGAGCGGTTCAGCTGGGCCGTCGACTGGTTCGACGCCATCGCGCGCGGCAACGACAGGCCGGCGCTGACGATCGTCGAGGAGGACGAGTCGTCCGCGACCGTGACCTTCGACGAGATGGCGCGGCGCTCGGACCGCGTCGCGGCGTGGCTCGGCTCGCTCGGCGTCCGCCGCGGAGACTCCGTCGTGCTCATGCTCGGCAACCAGGTCGAGCTGTGGGAGACGATGCTCGCCGTCATGAAGCTCGGCGCCGTCATCGTGCCGACGACCACCGCGGTCGGGCCCGGCGACCTCGCCGACCGGATCGAGCGGGTCGAGGCACGCGCGGTGGTGACGAACGCCTCGGAGGTGCACAAGCTCGACGACCTGCCCGGCGACTACGTGCGGGTCGCCGTCGGCGCCGACGCCGCCGACCCGACCGGCGGCACGCTCGAGGGCTGGCACGCCTACGCCGAGGCCCACGCGTCCGACGTCGGCCCGGCTCCGCACCCGGGCACCGGGCCCGAGGACCGGCTCCTGCTCTACTTCACGTCGGGTACGACGAGCCGGCCCAAGCTCGTCGAGCACACCCAGCGCTCCTACCCGGTCGGCCACCTGACCACGACGTACTGGGTCGGCCTGCGGCCCGGCGACGTCCACCTCAACATCAGCAGCCCGGGGTGGGCCAAGCACGCCTGGTCCTCGTTCTTCGCGCCCTGGATCGCCGAGGCGACGATCTTCGTCTACAACTACGCGCGCTTCGACGCCGCCGCCCTGCTCCGCGTCCTGCGCGAGCACGAGGTCACCTCGATGTGCGCGCCGCCGACCGTGTGGCGGATGCTCATCAAGAGCGACCTGAGCGGCGGGTCCGGGGCGCTGCGGGAGGTCATCGGCGCCGGTGAGCCGCTCAACCCGGAGGTCATCGCGCAGGTCGAGAAGGCCTGGGGCCTGACGATCCGCGACGGCTACGGCCAGACCGAGATGACGCTGTCGGTGGGCAACACCCCCGGGTCGGTGGTCAAGCCCGGCTCGATGGGCCGGCCGCTGCCCGGCTACCCGGTCGTGGTCGTCGACCCGGTCACGAACGAGCCCGTCACCGACCCGGATCCGGACGGCAACCGCGAGGGCGAGATCTGCCTCGACCTGTCCCAGCGTCCCGTCCCGCTCATGACCGGCTACCAGGGCGACGAGACCCGCAACGCCGAGGCGATGGCCGGCGGTTTCTACCACACGGGCGACGTCGCGTCGGTCGACGCCGAGGGGTACATCTCCTTCGTCGGGCGCACCGACGACGTCTTCAAGGCCAGCGACTACAAGATCAGCCCGTTCGAGGTGGAGTCGGTGCTCATCGAGCACCCGGCGGTGGCCGAGGCCGCCGTCGTGCCCGCACCCGACCCCGTGCGCCTCGCCGTGCCCAAGGCCTACGTCGCGCTCGCGCCCGGTCACGAGCCGGGCGCCGAGACGGCTCGCTCGATCCTGGCCCACGCCCGCGCGAAGCTCGCGCCCTGGCAGCGCGTGCGCCGGATCGAGTTCTACGAGCTGCCCAAGACGATCTCGGGCAAGATCCGCCGCGTCGAGCTGCGCGGACGCGAGAACGACCTCGACGCGTCGGGCGCGGCGCAGCCCGAGAACGAGTGGCGCGACGACCAGTTCCCCGAGCTCAAGGGCTGAGCGTTCCGGTCGGGCCCGGGCCTCAGGGGATGAGCTGGGGCGGGAGCGTCACCGTGGAGGTCGTCGGCGCAGGAGTCGCCGGTGACGGCGAACCGCCCGGGCCGGTCGTCGCCCCGGCGCCCTCGGGCACCGGCGCGGGCAGCGTCCGCAGCGTCGTGTCGTCGACGCGTCCGCACGTGCGCTTCGCCGGCGTCGTCTCGCCCGGCTGCGGCGTCGTCTTGTCGGGCTCGTAGGAGTCGATCCGGCTGCCGCTGATGACCTCGACGCTGTCGTAGGCGGGGCGGCCCTCCAGGAGGTTGCGGAAGGTGTAGCGGGTCAGCGAGTTCAGCTCGCAGCCGTTGCCGAAGGCGAGGATGTCGAAGGCGTACGGCTGGCCGTTGAGCTCCTGGCCCTGGCCCTCCGCGTAGTGCGACACGACCCCGCCGCCGGTGAACGTGCCGACCTGGATGTGGTTGCCGTCGAGCTTCGGGGTGTGCATGTGGCCGTTGACGAGGATGCGGCCCTTGTCGATGCCCTGCGTCGCGTACGGCTCGTGGGCCACGACGACGTCGGGCTCGGGCTGGTCGGCCATCGTCGCGTTGTAGCGGTCGACGGCGGGCTTCTCCTTGGCGACCGGGTCCTGGTTGTCGTCGCCGAAGTAGCGGGGGTCGTTGAAGCCGGTGATGCGCAGGCCGTGGAACGACAGCTCGCGCAGCGCGCCCGCGGCGTCCTCGAGGAGCACGACGTTGGGGATGCGCCCGAGCCGGGCCACGAGGGCGCGGTCGGTCGGCGAGGACTGGTCGTGGTTGCCGCTGACGAAGACGTACGGCACGCCGAGGCCCTGGATCGACCGGAAGATCCCGGCCGCCTCGGCCTCCTGCACGCGACCGAAGTTGATGAGGTCGCCGCTGTCGATGACCGCGTCGATGCCCTCCTCCTTGACGATCGTCTTCATCAGGGCGTACTGGTTGGCACCGTGGATGTCGGACACGAGCAGGATGCGTGACGACACCGGCTCGTTGACGCTGCCCTGCACGTACTTCTGCTGCAGCGCCTGGGTCACGGCGAGCAGGTTGCGGAAGTACGGCGTCACCTGGGCGGCCCGCGCCTCGACGTCGGCGAGCAGGCCGGCGTTGCGCTGCACCACGCCCAGCACGCCGGTGGTGCGGTACTCGGCGAACCGCGTCGGCTGGTAGGTCAGGGCGATGCCGCCGAACGTGCCGACGAGCGCCACGACCATCGCCGAGGCGACGAACGCCACGTGGTGGCCGCGGGTGTTGCGCTGGCGGATGTAGTGCGACGCGAGGGCCAGCAGGACCGCGATCGCGAGGGCGCCGAGCAGGAAGCGGATGCCGACGCCGACCGCGGCCTGGGTGATCGCCGAGGAGATCTCCTCGCTCGAGGGTTGCAGCGACCGGATGTCGACGTTGGGCCGGGTGAAGAGGTTGGTGATCTCCTCGCGCACCGCGACCTGCACGTCGAGGCCCGGCGCGAGGATCGGCGAGGCGAACGCCACGTCGACGTCGCCGATGATCGTCGGCGCGTGCAGGACCGGCGTGTGCCGCGGGATCGGGTCGAGGCGCAGGACAGCCCGGTACTGGGCGGTCTCGGCCACGGTCGGGGCGAGGTTCGTCGCGGCGACCCCGCCGAGGTAGCACGCGGCGAGGACGGCGACCCACTTGAGCACGTGGGACCCCCGGCGCAACCAGAGGTTGTCGCCGGACCCTAGATCCCGCACGAGGTCCCGCACGTGTCGCACCGCCTCACCCTAACCGGCGGACGCGTCGCGCCCGGTGACGCGTTCGTGACGCGAAGTGTCCGGTTCGACTCCGATCCGCCGACACCGCGACGGCACCGCCTGTTCACCTGCCCGTGCTCTCATCGGGGCAGAAGGGAGGAGCCATGGGTCCTGCTCGTCGCCGCCACGTCGTCGTGGCCCTGGTCGTCGCCTACGTCCTGCTGCTCCTCTTCGGGCACCGGGTGCTCGGCGCCGGCACCGGGGTCGCGGTGCTCGTCGCCAGCTTCGTCGTCGGGTTCGCGTGGCTGCTCCTGCTCGTCGCCCCGTGGGCCGCCCGAGGCCGCCGGGCGCCGCGTCCACATGCCGTCGTCAGGGGCCCGCGCCCGCGTCCGTGATCGTCCGGCTCGCCGGCCCTAGGGTGGGGGCGTGGGTGTCGAGCACCGGCCGAACCGGATCATCCTCGTGCGTCACGGCGAGTCGCTCGCCAACATCGACGACACGATCTACGAGACGGTGCCCGACCATCGGATCGGGCTGACGGCCAAGGGGATCGAGCAGGCACAGGCCACCGGCGCCACGGTGCGCGACATCCTCGACGGCGACCGCGTCGACGTCTACGTCTCGCCGTACCTGCGCACCCGACAGACGCTCGAGGCCATGGCCCTGCCCGTCGCCGAGCGGGACGTCCGCGTGGAACCGCGCCTGCGCGAGCAGGACTGGGCCAACTTCCAGGACCCCGCCGACATCGCCGAGCAGAAGGCCCAGCGTGACCGGTACGGCCACTTCTACTACCGGTTCAGCCACGGCGAGTCCGGCTCCGACGTCTACGACCGTGTCTCGACGTTCCTCGAGTCGATGTTCCGCAACTTCGAGACCCAGCGCGCCCCCGGCGAGGTCGTCGTCGTGACGCACGGCCTGACGATGCGCCTGTTCTGCATGCGCTGGTTCCACTGGAGCGTCGAGTACTTCGAGTCGCTCGAGAACCCGGGCAACGCCGAGGCCGTCGTGCTGGCCCGGCAGCCCGACTTCCGGTACCGGCTCGAGCGCCCGTTCCGCCAGTGGGACGCGTCGGTGACCCCCACCGAGCGCGAGCGCTCGTCCTGGCTCTGACGCGTCGACCCGCGTCGACGCGACCGCCGGCGCGACCGCCGGCGCATCGACGCGCCACATGGCGCCTTGTCGCGCCCGAACCGCCCCTGGCACCGCAACACCGCGCCATCCGGCGTCTCGTTGCGGTGGTGGGGCCGACGCCCGTCGGCCGTCAGAGGTACTGGCCCGTCGGGCCGGGGTCGCCGGACTCCGTCGGGTGCGCGCCGTCGTGCGGGCGCAGGCCGGGCGGCGGCCCGTACGACGCGCCCGGGCCGGGAGGTAGCGCGCGCATCTGCTGCAGCTGCTGCTGCGCGGCCATCTGCTGGGCCACGAGCGCCGTCTGGATGCCGTGGAAGAGGCCTTCGAGCCAGCCGACGAGCTGCGCCTGGGCGATCCGTAGCTCGGCGTCGCTCGGCTCGCCGTCGCGGAACGGCAGGGCGATGCGGTCCAGCTCGGCGACGAGCTCGGGGGCGAGGCCGTCCTTGAGCTCCTCGATGGAGCGGTGGTGGATGTCGGCGAGGCGACGGCGGCCGGCGGCGTCGAGCGGGGCGTTGCGCACCTCCTCGAGCAGCTGCTTGATCATCGACCCGATGCGCATGACCTTGGCCGGCTCCTCGACGAGGTCGGCCGGGTTGGTCGGCTCGTGCTCGTCGCGATCGTGGCTGCGACGCTCACCGGAGCCGTCCGTCGCGTTGCCGACCGGCGTGGCGGAGACGCCCATGCCGTCGGGGGTCACGACGACGACGCGCTGCTCGTCGCCCGTGGTCGAGCCGGTGGTCGAGCCGGTGGTCGTGGCGTCGTCGCTCATGCCGACCATCCTGCCCCACCGCCACGGAGTGGGGCCCGCGCGTCCCCCGTCGGTTCGCGCGGGCCCCGGTCCGGGGTGGGGGTTGGTCAGGTGGTCCGGCGCACGACGACCGGCGCCCGGCGGATCGACACCCAGGCCAGCGCCCCGGCCACGACCGGCACGAGCAGCACGGGCAGCAGGATCTGCAGCCACGGGATGCTGATGATGACCGTGCTGAAGTCCATCCCGCCCCCGTCGACGTACGAGGTGGTCAGGATGCGGGAGATCGCGATCCCGGGGGCGAGCCCGACGAGGACACCCAGGCTGGCGCCGATGAGTGCGAGGTACATCGCCTGCGAAGCCGCGAGCGCTCGGCGCGTGCCCCTCGTGGCTCCCACTGCGGCGAGGGTGCCGAGCAGGGGGGCAGCCTCGGCTTGGCCGAGGGCCGTGGCGATGAGGGTGGCGACGAGGATGATGAGGGCGATGATTGCAATGACGATGGCCAGGATGAAGGTGTCGGCCCGCTGGTAGCCGCGCTCGACCGTGAACCCGGCGTCGGGCGATCGCGCCTGAACCGCCTCCTGAACGGCGCGCTCCTGTGCCTCGCTGATCGCTGCGGGACCGCGCACGAGAGTCGGGTTGTCCATCATCGGGATGGCGAGACGGTCGACGGCCGACGTCGTGAGGAAGGCGCCGACACCGCCGTAGCCGACGCCGAGCAGGCGCATCCACTGCTCGTGATCGAGCTTGACCACAGGGAAGCTGACGCGCCCCGGCTTGACCGAGGAGGCGACGGCGATGCCCCGGTCGTCGGTCTTGAACGAGTAGCGGTACCAGTTCGAGCTGTCGCCGTCGAGAGGGATGTCGAGCGGCCTCAGCTGGGCGATGGCCGTACTTTGCTGCCACTGCGGGGAGGCGCGGGGCAGCGTCCGGGCGACGGCAGGGTCGAGCACGGCGAGGGCGCCGCCTGCGAGGATGCGACGCTGCGAGTCATCGAGCCCGGCGAAGTCGCTGAGGTCACCGGCGTCCGCGATCAGGAGGCCACCTCCGGGGAAGTAGGCGTCGCTCGCGATGGTGGCGCACCGCGGCAGCGTGTCCCCCGGAGGCGTCGCGGAAGTCGGGTCGTAGGCGATCTGTGGGGCCGTCTCGGCGAAGGAGCAACCAGGCTGCACCGCGGCCAGCGAGACGGTGGTGCCGTCCGGTAGGGGCTTCAGGGACTGGGGCGTCAGGGACAGCAGGGCCGGGTCGGCGCCACGCACGATCGCCTGCGCCTCCTCGCGGGAGAGGTTTTCCGGGCCGTTGATGATCCCCTGCCCGTCGGGAAGCTGTGGCGTGTAGCTGCGGGCCCCGCGCTCGGTGTCGGCCTGCAGGCCGATGCACACGGTGGCGAGCACGGCGGCGCCGCCCATGATGGCGGCGACGGTCGGCGTCGCGCGGCCCCGCAGGCGGCCGGCCTCTCGGGCAGCCATCCGGGTGGGCAGCGGCAGGAGGTGCGCGACCCGGGCCACGAGCGACAGCACGAGCGGCACGATGAGCAGCGAGCCCACGACGATGAGGGCCGCGCCGCCGAGGAAGACGTAGAAGTAGGCGTCGGCCGACCGGTAGGACGCGAAGAGCACGCCGGCAACACCGACTGCGGTGAGCGCGGCACCGACGATAGGCACGCGCCGACGCAGTGGCGCCGACACGTTCTGTCCCTTGAGCACCGACACGATGTCGAGGCGCCCGAGACCGCGGCTGGGGATGAGGGCGGCCACGACGGAGCTGGTGATCCCGGCGGTAGCGACGATGAGGACGGACGACCACGAGACCTGGGGCGGCCCGAAGAAGTAGTCGGGACGGACCTCGTGGGTGATGGAGCCCGCCGCCAGCCCCAGGACGACGCCGGAGGCCGCGCCGACGACCGCTGACAGGACGCCGAGGACGAGGGCCTGGCCGAGCACGGTCCGGCGGAGCTGGGCCCGGGTGGCGCCGTTCGAGGCGGCCAGCGCGAGCGAGTGCCGCTGCCGGGAGGCGCTGACGGCGAAGGCCGGTCCCGCGAGCATCGTGGTGAGCAGCAGCAGGCCGAAGGACGCGGCCAGGACCACGAAGAGCGCGTTCGTGTCGGAGGGCAGCGTGATGTTCGGGGGGAGGACCATGGTGTCTGGGTGCTCCACGACGTACCGGCTGTAGACGCCTATCCCGTAGGTGTTGAGGCGTTCGATCTGGGGCCAGGTGATCGGGGTGGCGCGGTCGACGAGCCACTGGCGGTCGATGGGGTCGGCGACGGGCTGCCCGATGAGCTCGACCGGGTGGGCGTCCTGGGCTCCCCACGTGGCGTAGCCCGTGCCCACCCCGACGACGGTCACAGCGCGGACCTCCGTGCGCCCCGAGGGGGTCGGGAGACGCAGCTGCACGGTGCCGCGGCGGGGGAGCCCGGCCGTGAGACCCAGGTCCGTGACGACGACCTCGTCCGGCGAGCGGGCCCACCGACCGGACTCGAGCGACACCCTGGGGGACAGCACGCCTGCCGCGGAGGAGGCGTCGACGCCGAGGACGGCCACCCTGACCAAGGCCTTCTCGACGCGAACGGTCCCGCTCGACAGCGTGACAGGGTGGAGGGTTCCCCCGACGAGGCGCGCCAACGCGGCGGTCTCCTGGCCGTGGGCGTAGCCCGGGACGGTCTTTGCCGTGGTCTCCGTGCCCGGCCCGTTCCCGTAGGACGTGCGGGGGTCGATGAACTGGTGGATGGCCATGCCCATCGGCTCCACGAGGTAGCCCTGACTCTGGCCGAGCTGGAGTGGAAGCCGCTCCGACGCATCGAGGTCCTCGCTGAACCAGAGGGTGCTGCCGGCCGTCAGGAGCAGGACGGGCAGGCCGACCATGACGACGATGAGCAGGCTGCGGCCGCGGTGCCGCCGGACGTCGCGGCGGGCCATCCGGAGGGACACACGCCAGCCGGCCCGCCAGCGTCCGAAGCGGGTCGTCCCTGTCGCGGTTCGTTGCTTCGGCCCGTCGGGTGCTGCGGGGAGGGCCGTGACCGGGCCGCCGCTCTGCGTGGTGCCCACCTCAGCGGGCCTCGGCGAGCAAGGACTCGGCGGTCGCGGCGGACCCGGTCTCGTCGACGATGACGCCGTCGCGCAGGAACACGACGCGGTCGGCCCACGCAGCGTGACGCGCCTCGTGGGTGACGAGCAGGCCGGCCGCACCCGTGTCGCAGCGCTGCCGCAGCACCTTGAGCACCCCCTCGCCGGTGTGCGAGTCGAGGGCACCGGTCGGCTCGTCGGCGAGCACCAGCGTCCGCTCGCCGACGAGGGCGCGTGCGATGGCGACGCGCTGCTGCTGGCCGCCGGACATCTGGTCGGGGTAGCGGTCGGCGAGCTCGCGCAGCCTCAGCTGGTCGAGGGCGTCGAGGGCCTGGGTGCGGGCCCGGCGCACCGACCACCCGTCGAGCTCGAGCGGCAGGCCGATGTTCTCGGCGGCGGTGAGGCTCGGGATGAGGTTGAGGTCCTGGAAGACGAAGCCGATCGAGCGTCGGCGCAGCGCGGCGAGGCCCTTGGCGTCGAGTGAGGACACGTCTACGCCCTCGACGACGACCCTTCCCGATGTGGCCTGGTCGAGGCCGCCGGCGAGGTTGAGCAGGCTCGACTTGCCGGAGCCCGACGGGCCCATGACGGCGACGAGCTCGCCCCGGGCGACGGTGAGGGAGGCGTGGCTCAGGGCGATGACCTCGGTCTCGCCGGAGCCGTGCACCCGGGAGACGTCGTCGAGGACGAGGACGGGAGCGTCGGTGGTCACGACCGGGCCCCCTTCCCGGCCGGCGCTGCCTCGGACGCCTCGGACGCCTCGGACGCGTCGGACGCGTCGGCACCCGCGCCACTCCGGCGGCGGAGCGAGGCCGGCGGCATCCGGGCGATCGTCGCCTCGACGTGGTCGAGCCAGCGCACCTCGGACTCGGCGGCGAAGAGGAGGTTCTCGAGGACGAGCAACCAGGCGAGGTCGTTGGCGTCGGGCTCGTCGGCGGCTCGGCCCTTGAGGCGGGTGAGGTCGCGCAGGTGGCGCAGCGTCGCGGTGCGCTGCGTCTGCACGACCCGCGGCACGTCGACGCCGGGGGAGGTGACGGCGAGGGCCAGCTTGATGACGAGCTCGTCGCGCGGCGTCGAGTCGCGGTCGACCGGCGTCAGCCACCACGACGCGGTGGCCTCGCGACCGGCGTCGGTGAGCCGGTAGGCGATGCGGCCCTCGTCGTCGGCGCCCCCGACGGCCTCGACGAGGCCGTCGCGCTCGAGCCGGGCGAGCGTCGTGTAGACCTGCCCGACGTTGAGCGGCCACGTGCCGCCGGTGCGTGCCTCGAACTCGGTGCGCAGCCGGGCGCCGTACATCGGCTCCTCGGCGAGCAGTGCGAGCAGTCCCTGTCTGACGGACATCTCCGCCTCCCCTGAATACTCGGTATCCCCTGTGGTGAGGCTGAATGTATACCGAGTATCAGGGGTGTGCAACGATGGCGGTCAGCGGGCTCCGGCCGTGGCGAACCACGGGTGGTGGAGGTCGTGGTAGCTGACGTCGCTCATCAGCGATGACATCTCGTCCATCATCTGCTGCTCGTCGGGCGGTGGCGCCTGGGCCTCGCCCGAACGCGCGGCGCTCTCGGTCGTGAACGCGATGGTCTGGGTGAAGAAGCCGTTGCGGTCGATGGCGATCGTGCCGCCGATGATCTCGGGCCGCATCTCGTGCAGCCGGTCCATCGGCTGCTCCATCATGTGCCTGAACCGGTCGGCGTCGCTGAGCTGGCCCTGGATCACCTGGACGAAGCCGGCGTCGTCGCGGCCGCCGTCGAGCATCATCGTCACGTCGTCGCAGTCGTGGAAGGTGACGTCGCCGTCGAAGAGCTTCGACGTCTCCTGCCACCAGGCGCCCTGCTCGGAACGGCCCGAGTTCTGCTCGGCCGCCTCCTTGGAGTCGAAGCGCACGACGCCGACGAACTCGCCGTCGTCGGTGACGCCGTACGTGCCGCCGAGCCAGCCGGTCGCGCTCGGCTCGAGCTCCTCGCGCCACCGGTCCATCTGCCGGTGGAGGGCGTCGGCGTCGGTGCACCTGCCCTGGATGACCTGGATGAACACCTGGAGACCTCCCGTCGGGTCGGGGGCCGCTTCCTGGCGAAGTGGTCCACCTGTCGACGGTACGCCGGGGTGGGGTGGGCGTCACCGGGACGAGTCGGACTCGGCCGGATCGTCCCGCAGCGCAAGCGGACCCGCAGATGCGGGCACCGTTCAGGTGGTGAGCAGCACCTTGCCGACGTGCCCCGACGCCTCGAGCTCGCGGTGTGCGTCGGCCGCCTTCTCCAGCGGCACCCGCGAGTGGATGACCGGGCGGACGACGCCCGACTCGACGAGCGGCCACACGTGCTCGCGGACCGCGGCGACGATGGCCGCCTTCTCGGTCGCCGGTCGCGCGCGCAGGCTCGTGGCGATGACGGCGCCGCGCTTGGCGAGCAGCATGCCGAGGTCGAGCTCGCCCGTACGCCCGCCCTGCAGGCCGATGGTGACGAGGCGGCCGTTGACCGCGAGCACCTCAACGTTGCGGGCCAGGTACTTGGCGCCCATGTTGTCGAGGATGACGTCGGCGCCGTGGCCGTTCGAGCCGGTCCGGACCTCCTCGACGAAGTCCTGCTCCCTGTAGTTGACGAGCACCTCGGCGCCGAGCTCGCGGCACGCGTCGAGCTTGGCCTGCGAGCCGGCGGTGACGGCCACGTGCGCGCCGACGGCCTTGGCCAGCTGGATCGCCATGGTGCCGATGCCGGAGCTGCCGCCGTGGACGAGGAGCCACTGGCCGGGCTGGATGTTGGCCGTGAGGAAGACGTTGGACCACACGGTGCACGCGACCTCGGGCAGGCCAGCCGCGTCGACGAGGTCGACCCCCTTCGGCACGGGCAGCAGCTGCCCGGCCGCGACGACGACCTGCTCCGCGTAGCCGCCACCCTCGAGCAGGGCGCACACCTCGTCGCCGACCGCCCAGCCGGTGACGCCCTCGCCGAGCGCGGCGACGCGTCCGCTGACCTCGAGCCCGGGCAGCTCGCTCGCGCCCTTCGGCGGCGGGTAGTGGCCCATCCGCTGCATGACGTCGGCGCGGTTGACGCCGGCGGCGACGACGTCGACGAGCACCTCGCCGGGCCCGGCCACCGGGGCGGGCACCTCGGCGGGGACCAGGGCGTCGGCGTCTCCGAACTCGGGGATCGTGATGGCGCGCATGGTGTCGAGCCTAGCGACGCGGCCGCGCGCTCAGCGGGCCGGGCTGAGCCGTCGGGCGACGTCGTCTGCGGCCGACCGTGCGCGGGCCACGAGGTCGGCGACGTGCTCGGGCGAGGCCTCGGCCGTGCGGAAGGTGACGGCGATCGCCGCGAGGGGGCGCCCGCCGCGGCCCAACACGGGGACGGCCACCGACGAGAGGTCGGGCGTCACCGTGCCCTCCTCGCGGGCGTGGCCGTCGGCACGCGCGCGGGTGAGCACGGTCCGCAGCTCCGCGAGCGAGCGGGGCCCGGTGCCGTGACGCTGCACGAACGCGCCGCGGTCGGGGTAGAGGGCCCGCACCTGGGTGCCGGGCAGCGCCGCGAGCATCGCGATCCCCGACGCCGTCAGGTGGGCCGGCAGGCGCACCCCGACGTCGGTGACGAGCATCGGCTGGCCGGGTGCCCGCTCCTCGAGCAGGTAGATGACGTCACGCCCGTCGAGCGTCGCGAAGTGGGCGTTTCGGCCCGACCGGTCGACGAGGCGGCGCATCGGCCCGCGGGCGACGCGCGCCAGCGGCGCCTGGCGCTGGTAGGCCGAGCCGAGCTCGTAGGCCGCCTGCCCGAGCCCGTACCGGCGCTCCTCGACGTAGTGCGTCACGTAGCCACGCTCGAGGAGCACCTTGAGCAGGTGGTAGACCGAGCTGCGGGGCAGCCCGAGGTCGCGGGCGACCGACGCCGCAGGCACCGGCTCGGCGTGTCGCGACAGGTGCTCGAGCACATCGAGCGCGTTGGCGGCGGCCGGGGCGTTCGACACGCGTCCACCACCTCCTCCGGAGCTCGGGTGCGAGGCCGGCGAACGTCTCGCATCCGAGACGATTGTGCTCCCCGGAACGCGTTCGCACCAGTCGGGACGCGGTTCCATGGACCCATGAACGCAGCGCTGCCCGGTTCCCCCTCGGTCGCCCCCGCTCCGGTGTCCTCCGACGTCACCGTCACCGTCGGCACCGGACCGCTCACCATCGACGAGGTCGTCGCCGTGGCCCGCCACGGCGCGCGCGTCGAGCTCTCCGACGAGGCGCAGGCCGAGATCGCGCGCAGCCGCGCCGTCGTCGAGGCCCTGGCCGACGACCCGGTGCCGCACTACGGCGTGTCCACCGGCTTCGGCGCCCTCGCCACGCGACACATCCCCACCGACCTGCGGGCCCAGCTCCAGCGTTCCCTCGTGCGCTCGCACGCCGCCGGCACCGGCGACGAGGTCGAGCGCGAGGTCGTGCGGGCCCTCATGCTGCTGCGCCTGTCGACGCTCGCCACGGGTCGCACCGGCGTCCGCCTCGAGACCGCCCGCGCCTACGCCGCCGTCCTGTCCGCCGGCATCACGCCCGTCGTCCACGAGTACGGCTCGCTCGGCTGCTCGGGCGACCTCGCGCCGCTGTCGCACTGTGCGCTCGCGGTCATGGGGGAGGGGCCGGTCCGCCTCGCCGACGGCACCCTCACCGACGCGTCGACCGCCTTGCACGACAACGGCATCGAGCCTATCGTCCTCGCCGAGAAGGAGGGCCTCGCCCTCATCAACGGCACCGACGGCATGCTCGGCATGCTCTGCCTGGCCATCGACGACCTGCGCCACCTGCTGAAGGTCGCCGACGTGTCGGCGGCCATGAGCGTCGAGGGCCTGCTCGGCACCGACGACGTGTTCGCCGCCGACCTCCACGCGCTGCGTCCGCAGCCCGGCCAGGCCGCCGCCGCGGCGAACATCCTTGCAATCATGGCGAGCTCGCCGATCCGTGAGTCCCACCGCACCGAGGAGTGCACGCGCGTGCAGGACGCGTACTCGCTGCGCTGCGCGCCCCAGGTGCACGGCGGCGCCCGCGACACCGTCGAGCACGCCGTCCGCGTCGCCTCGGCCGAGCTGGCCTCCGCCGTCGACAACCCCGTGGTGACGCCGGACGGGCGCGTCGAGTCCAACGGCAACTTCCACGGCGCCCCGGTCGCCTACGTCCTCGACTTCCTCGCCATCGTCGCCGCCGACGTGGCCTCGATGGCCGAGCGGCGCACCGACCGCTTCCTCGACGCCGCCCGCAACCACGGGCTGCCGCCGTTCCTGGCCGATGACCCCGGCGTCGACTCCGGCCTCATGATCGCGCAGTACACGCAGGCCGCGATGGTCTCGGAGCTGAAGCGGCTCGCCGTGCCGGCGTCGGTCGACTCCATCCCGAGCTCGGCGATGCAGGAGGACCACGTGTCGATGGGCTGGTCGGCCGCGCGCAAGCTGCGCCGCTCCGTCGACGCCCTCGGGCGCGTCCTCGCCATCGAGCTGCTCACGGCGGCCCGAGGCATCCAGCTGCGGGCGCCGCTGACGCCGGCCCCGGCGTCGGCCGCCGCCATCGCCGCCCTCGACGCGGTCACCACGACGGCCCCGGGCCCCGACCGCTTCCTCGCGCCGGACATCGCGGGCGCCCACGCGGCGGTGGTCGATCGCTCGGTCCTCGCCGCCGTCGAGGCCGTCACCGGCCCCCTCAACTGACACCTCTGCCTGTACGACCCTGACGCACAAGGAGATTCCCATGGAAGGTGCACGCCCCGTCCGCGCCGCGCGCGGCACGCAGCTGACCGC